>UREO01000103.1 GCA_900546895.1 uncultured Oscillospiraceae bacterium | reverse complement strand
AATCTTCTCATAAGTCAGCATTCATGCGTCTTTTCAGCTCGTTCAGCAGACATTAAATATACCCTTATTTTACCCTTTCAGCGATGTGAACACATGAATTTTAATCAATCATGTGACATATTGTGACTTGAAAAGTGTACTGATTACTATGAATTTATGCTGGCTAAAAACAGAGAGAATAAAATTTTATCGCTCATAACCCGAAGGTCGTAGGTTCAAATCCTGCCTCCGCAACCAAACAGAAGGGGCTGTTGCAAAATGAATTTGCAATAGCAAATTGCACAAAGAAATAGCTCCAAAAGCAAGAAAGTGCGTCTTGAAGAGGCTGCCGAAGCCTAATCAAGACGCATTTTATGTGCAATATTTTTCGTCGAGGCTATTTTGCAACAACCCCTTTTCGTTGTCTTTTTCCTCCGCTTTGTTCAACACCTTCTTATCTGGAATCGATCAGCCACGCAAGCGATGCGATCATCCAGGAAACGAGGCTCTCCGCACCCTCGTTCGGATTGGGCTTTCCGGATGTGAGACCGTCCCGACAGCCGCCCGTGTCCGAATCAATGAGGGGGATTTTTCGGATGTTTCGCCCGGTATACCAGCCAAGGCACTGCCTGGCGCGGTCCCGGTAGCGTGATTCACCGGTCAGCTCGTGGGCCTTCAGACAGGCGAGCAGCGTTTCGCATGCCTCCACCGGCTGCTGGTCGTATTCGGCTGGTTCCTGCCCTTTCAGGAACCAGCCCTTGCAGCCCACCGGATGAAAGATATCTCCGGAAAAGGTTTTATCCAGAAGAAAATTAAGGCTTTCAAGGCCGATTTCCCGGTATCTTTTTTCTCCTGCCGATTCAGAGGCGGTCAGCATCGCCCAAGGCAGGACGGCGTTGCAGTAGGTGATTTTATTTTCAAACCATTTCCAGTCCGAAGTGGCGCAGTGCTCATAGGCTTCTTTGATTCCGGCAGCAAGCCGGAGCGCAGATTCGGGGGAGCCGTCGCCTTTCCAGTAATTCAGTCCGATCACAGCATAGGCTTTTGCTCTCAGGTATGTAAGCTCGCTGCAGCCGGATACTGTCTGCACGAGCAGGTCGTCCGCCACGCCGCGCATTTCTTCCGGAAGATCGGTCCGGGATGCTGTGAATCCCAGTGCCCACAGGCAGCGCCCAAAGCAGTCTTCCGACCCTCTTTCCTCTGAAAATCGGCGGTCATAATTCATGAAGTTACGGAACCATGCTCCATTTCGGGCGTACAGCAGGAAGCCGAGATAGCGGGCCGCCAGCTCCAGATATTTCTGTCTTTTTGTCAGCCCGAAGAGCAGCGAGGCCATGATCAGCGCCCGTGCGTTGTCGTCGGTGGTATAGCCTTCGCAGGGATCGGGCACGGAACGCTTTGCGTGCTGGAGCATGCCGGTGTCGTCGGTCATGCGGAAAATATAGGCGTCATTAGGCAATTTCAATTCTTTCATCTGGTTCCCTTCTTTCGCAAGCATCTCGGCACGCCTTGCGGAAGGTCTTAACGTAACGGTCGGCAACGGCGTCCCACCGCATTGTTTTGCCTAAGCGCAGGGTTCTTTCCTCCATTTCTTTCCGCTTTTCCGGGTGCTCAATCAAAAATTCGATTGCTTCGCCAAGGGACCGGGCATCCTGAAAATCGGCCAGAAGCCCCCGGCTGTCAGCAAGCATTTCTTTGGCGTAGAGATAGGGTGTGGAGACGGTCACCCGTCCGTAGCCCACCGCATAGGCAAGGGTACCGCTGACCGCCTGATCCCGGCTGAGGTACGGCGTCATATAGAGGTCGGAAAGCTGCAGCCCGCGGGCGATTTCCTCTTTCGTCAGATATTTGTTCACAAACCGGACGTTGCCTTCCAGCCCAAGCTCCCGGACCTTTTTTTCCAACCCGTTGCGATAGTCTTCGCCGTGCTTCCTGCGCACGACGGGGTGGGTTTGGCCAAGAATCAGATACAGTACTTCCGGGTGCTTTTTCGCAACCCGGCCGACGGCCTCAATACCGTATTCCAAACCCTTGCCCGGGCTGATTAGCCCGAAGGTGCTGATGACCGTCCGATTTTCCAGATTCAGCTCCCGCTTCAGCGTCTCCCTTGGCGGCAGGTCGAAAGAGGGGACGCCGTGGGGGATCGTTTCGATCTTGTCCGGATCGGCGCTGTAAACCTCTTCCAGAATTTTGCGGGAATCCGACGCCATCGTCACGATTTTTTCGCTCCTATGGCAGAGTTCCTTTAAAATTTCCCGCTGCTTTTTACTTGGGGCAGGCAACACGGTATGCAGGGTCGTGGCGATCGGTTTGTGAACCCGTTTGACCAGCTCCAGCAGATATTCTCCGTCATCGCCGCCGTAGATACCGTATTCGTGCTCCACGGCGAGGAGCTGGATTTCGGAGGCATTGATCCGCTCAGCGGCTTTTACGTAGCTTTTGCGGTCTTGTTGAGGAAAGTCGAACAGCACGTCGCCGTTATAGGGATACTTCCCGTCGCTGATTGCAATGACGCCTGTTTTCAGATTTCCTTTCTTTTTCAGCTCCCGGACAAGATCCTGCGTAAAGGTGGCGATGCCGCATTCGCGCGGCGGATAGGTACTTAAAAAAGCAAGATTCAGTTCATTCGATTTCAATTTCATCTCTCCTTTCGTGGTAAAATGCGTTACACAATGAGACGTTTGACTGTTTTGATCGTTTCCGGTGTACAGATGGCGTGCTTTAGCTTTGAAGCGCTTTCCACGGTGTTTGTATCGGTCAGGATGCATTCCGACAGCTCGGCTCCGTTCTCCAAAACCACGTCGTTCCATAAAATGCTGTTTGCAACTTTACATTTTTTCCCAATCAGGCTGTTGTCCCCGATTACAACGCGGGGGCCTATTATGGCACCGGGGCCGATCCGCACGTTGCTCCCCAGATAGACCGGGCCGCGCAGTACGGCCGTTCCGCTGATGCGGGTACCCGGTCCGCTGTAAAGTGCCCGTTCATGGAAATTGATTTCCGGCAGGGGGAGTTTTCCTTCAAAAACGTCCCTGTGGGCCTGAACATACTTTTCGGGTGTCCCAATATCCAGCCAATAGTTACAACCTTTGTAGACGGCGATTTTCCTTCCCCTCTCGAGCAGCTTTGGGAAGACCTCCCGCTCCACCGACACCGGTCTGCCGGAAGGAATCCCACGAAGCACCGAAGGCTCAAAGAGATAAATGCCTGCGTTGATGTCATGGGAGACGACTTCGTGCGGCGCCGGCTTTTCCTGAAACAGATAAGCATACCCGTCTTCATCGTATTCGATGACGCCATAATCGGAGGGGTTTTCCACTCGTGTTACTGCAATTGTGACGTCCGCTTTTTTTCGTTTATGGTAGCGGAGCATTTCACTGAAATTGATGTTGCTCAGGATGTCGGCGTTGAACACAAAAAACGTATCGTCGAAATACTTCTCACAGTTTTTGATCGCGCCGCCCGTTCCAAGAGGAAAGTCCTCGCTTGCATAACGGATATTCAGTCCCCAATCCGCTCCATGGCCGAAATACTGTTCAATGGCCTCTGGCTGGTAGCAGGTGCTCAGCACGATTTCACGGATGTCGTGTAGTTTTAAGGCTTCCAGATACCGCTCCAGCAGGGGCCTGCCCATTACCGGGACCATCGGTTTCGGAAGCCGGTCGGTCAATGGGCGCAGCCGGGTTCCCTGGCCGCCCACAAGAAATAAAGCTTTCACAATGATTCACCCCTTTATCGTTTGTTTTGTAATTAAAAAAGTCTGAAAATGCCCGGATCGTTAGGAAACCGGGAATTAAGGGCAGCTCTTAATATAGTCCAGAATCTCATCCAGGTTGGCGGTGGCAAGTGCAATGCAGGTATCCGCAGCGCCGTAGTACATCTTGATCTTGCCGGTTTCCTTGTCCAGCACCCAGCCGCAGGGAAATACAACATCTTGGACGTCGCCTTCCTTTTCATAGACCTCCTGCGGCCCGAGGATCCATTCGTCGCTGCGGTGGAGCACCTTCAGCGGATCATCGCGGTCCAGCAGCGCGAGTCCCAGACGGTAAGTGGCGCCGGACGCTGTCTTCCGAACGCCGTGGTACAGGATCAGCCAGCCCTCCGGGGTTTCCATAGGCTGTGCGCAGACACCCACTTTCCAGCCGTCCCACCAACTTCCGCCGCGCGAATTGATTAGAATTTTATGGTCGCCCCAATACCGGAGGTTGTTGGAACAGGAGATCCACATGTTCGCCCCGCGCTCGACCGGCCGGTGGATCAGCATCCACCGGTTTCCGAACTTGCAGGGGAAAATCGTCGCGTCCTTGTCTTCTGGCGGCATGATCGGCCCCAGCCGCTCGAAGCTCTCGAAATCCTCCGTCATTGCCATGCTTACAACCGGTCCGGATTCCGAATAGGCGGTGTAGACGACTGCGTATTTTTTCAGCTCCGGTATGTAGGTGATACGGGGATCCTCAAGACCCCAGTCTTCCTCCGGATGTTTTGGATCGGGTTCCATGGTCGGCGTCTTGTCGATTGTCCAGTTGCTGATGCCGTCGGCGCTGACCGCTTTCGTCAGATGGGAGAACCCGCGCCGGTCCTCTACGCGGGCGAGCAGCAGCACCTTTCCGTCGAACATTGTCGCCGCGGGATTAAGCACCACGTTCACCGGGTAGGGCCAATCCTTTGCCGTCAGGATGGGGTTGTAGGGATAACGCCGGAAAAGTTCCTTATAAGTATTGTCGCCGGATTTTAGCCGTGTTTCAAAGCGCTTCAATTTATTTTCCTTCCCTTCGTCCATGATTCCGCATAAAGAGTAAAAATTTACCGGGATTTACGGTTACTTCATTCGGCAACTGTAAAACCCGGTGCTCTTGATCGTTTCATTCAGTTGTTTGTCTGAAGTACCGTTTTTCCCCTTATCAACCCGGCTTTCTTTTTGCAACAGTGGCGAGCCGCAAGTCAAGTTTGTTTAGCACTCTAAAATATTGAGTGCTAATATAATTATGTTAACCTTACATTCTGCCGTTGGCAACATCGATATTCCTGCAAAATCCTTGAAATAGCTCTGTTATGGAAAAATATTACCGATGAATCTCCCAAAAACTTACGATTCCTGCAAAATGATATTAAAAAATTCTAAAGGAAAAAATATTACATCGGCTGTTTTTGCTTGTAAATTTTTTTGAAAAAAGCATTGACGTTTTAAATGGCCGGCGTTATATGAAATATAGAGTTAGCACTTGCGAAACGACAGTGCTAACATTTGGATATGCCAAATTAAAATGGAGTCGGAACGGTTTTTAAGTTCCAACTCCATTATATAAGCAGAAATAAGCGAAGGTTCCATTCGCCGGGAAACCGCTTTCAGCCAAAGGCGGCAGCGGCATGAAAGATGGGTTGCCGACAGATTTGAGGGAACATCGTGAGAGACGTGCTGCCATAAGAAGCCGACCGTCACTTTTTTAGCTTTTTCCCGCCCACGCCGGCAATGATGGCCTGAAGGACGATGAAGAAGCAGAGCAGCGCGGAGAGAACGATTCTGACCCACCAGCTGGAGAGCGTACCCTGTGTGGTAATCAGGCTCGCAATCGTGCCTTTGATGAGTACGCCGAACAGGGTCCCCACTACGGTTCCAACGCCGCCGGAAAGCAGGGTGCCGCCGATGACCGCCGCGGAAATGGCATCCATTTCAAGCCCCTTTGCTTGTTCTACAAAACCGGCGCAGCTGTTTAGGCAGAACAGGAATCCGCCGAGCCCGGCCAGCAGTCCGTCCAAAACATAGGCCTGCATTTTCACTCTGCGCACATTCAGCCCCATCATGAGGGCGCTCTGCTGGTTGCCGCCGATCGCGTACAGCTCACGGCCCAAATTGCAGCGTCGCAGCATGACGGAGATGAGAATCACGACAATGAGCGCGGTAACGACCGTGGGATAAATGTAAGCGGGAATAAACGCGCCGTTCTTATTCGTATACCCGATGGGCAGGTTGATTTTCGCGTTGGCCCATTGCAGGAACTGCGGGTTTTTCACCGCAATCATCTGTGTGCTGACCACAGCCGTCATGCCGCGCCCAAAAAACAGCCCTGCCAGTGTGACGATAAACGGCTGAATGTCAAGGTATGCGACCAGGTAGCCTTGCACCACGCCGAAAGCAAGCCCGATGAGCAGTGCAGAAAGCAGCGCCATGTAGACATTCATTCCTTTGTGTTCCATCAGGTCCGCCGCCACCATACACACCAGCGCCGTTACGGAGCCGACGGAAATATCGATTCCTCCGGTAATCATCACAATGGTCAGCCCGCAGCCGATGACAATCAGCCCCGCGTTGGAAATGAACAGGTTCATAAACATCTGCGGCTTTGCAAAGCCCTTACTTGAAAATACGATGATGCCGATGGAATACAGGACGACAAAAAGCAAAATCGTTATCATCAGCAGAAAGGTAACCGCGCCCGGCTTTTTATTTTTTATTGCGCGCGTCAGCTTATCCGGCATTGACGGTCACCGCCTTTCCATGACGTATGACCCGGATTTTTTTCTGGAAAATCGGGCTTTGGATGACTACAATGATGATTACGACAATTGCCTTGTAGACCGGGAGCTGATCGGCCGAAACCTTCATTGCGTATAGCGTCGTCGTCAGCGCTTGAATGGTGTAAGCGCCGATTACGGAGCCCATCAGGTTAAACCTGCCGCCGCCCAGGTTGTTGCCGCCGAGCGCCACCGCAAGGATCGCGTCCATTTCAAGGTTCAGTCCGATATTGTTTGCGTCTGCCGAATAAATTCGGCTGGAGGCGACTACTCCCGCCACGCCGGAAAGCAGCCCCAGAATGACATAGGTCAGGAACTTGATGCGGGTGCTGTTCAAACCGACCAAACGAGAGGCCGATCCGTTGATGCCCACGCTTTCTATGTACAGGCCGAGCGCCGACTTCTTTAAAATCAGGTTGACCGCGACGACCACGCCGATGGCGAAGAAAACCGGAGTCGGCACGGGGCATGCGCCGATGGATCCGCCCATTACCTTGTAGGAATCGGCGCGTACGTAAGTGATCTGTCCCTTGGTTACCAGCTGGGCGATGCCGCGGCCGGCCGTAAACAGAATAAGGGTGGCAACCATGGGCTGGATGCCCAGAACCGAAACAAGGAAGCCGTTAAAGGCGCCGCAGAGGACGGACGCCGCCAACGCCGCGAGAATGGCAATGGCAATGGGAGCCATAAGCGTGTTTGTGCTTACCGCGCCGCCGGAAAGAATCTGGCAGCAGATGCCCGCCGCCACAGCCATGACCGCGCCCACGCTGATGTCCTGCCCGCCGGAGGCCGCCGTAACCAGTGTCATTCCCACCGCAAGAATGACAAGTTCCGAAGCGCGGTTGATAATATCGATCAGGTACCCGTACAGCACCCCGTTGTTAACCGATACTGCAAAGAAATTCGGAGTTTGAATAACGTTGACAAGAAGAACCAGTAAAAGACATACAATCGGCATAAAAAAGCGCGAATGCACCAGCTTTTTCCAGCCGAACCCCGTTTTAAAATTCATGCGTCTGCGCCCCCTTTCCCGTTTGGCTGGTTCCCGGCAATCGTCTGCATGATGCCTCCCTGCGTGAGCTCTTCGCCCGTCAGCTCGCCCACCATTCTGCCGTCGCGCAGCACCGCGATGTGCGAGCAGGTGCGCAGCATCTCATCTATTTCGGATGAAATGAAGGTAATGGCTTTGCCTTCGTCCGCCATTTGCAGCACCAGCTTCTGAATTTCCGTCTTGGTGCCGATGTCGATGCCGCGGGTCGGTTCGTCCAGAATCAGGTAATCCGGGTTGGTCAGCAGCCAGCGGCCGAGAATTACCTTCTGCTGGTTTCCGCCGGAAAGGCTGCCGGCCGGTTTCTCCCGGTCCGGCGTTTTAATGTCCAGAAGGCCGATAAACCGGTCCGCCGCTTCGTCCGTTTCTTTCCGGCTCATCAGGTGGAACATTCCCCGCTTTGCCTGCAGGGCAAGAATGATGTTTTCCCGCACGGAAAGATCCGTAATGACGCCGTCCTTCTTCCGGTCTTCCGGAAGATAGGCCATGCCGTTTTTCATGGCGTCCAGCGGCTTTGTTATGGTTACCGTCCTGCCCTTTACCTTCAGCGTTCCTCCGGTGGGCCGGTCGGCTCCGTAAATGGTGCGCACCAGCTCGGAGCGCCCGGAACCGAGCAGCCCGGTCAGCCCGAAGACGTCGCCTCTGTTGATGGTCAGATCAAAGGGCTTAATGGTACCCGCGTGGGTCAGCCCCTTCGCCTCGATAACCGGTTCCGCGGGCATCTCCGAGCTTTTCCGTTCGCTCTTGATTTCGGCGAGGTCGTCGAATTCCTTGCCGAGCATTTTCGCCACGAGCTGCACGCGCGGCAGGTTTTCCGTTTCATATTCGCCCACCAGATCGCCGTTACGCAGCACGGTGATGCGGTCGCACACCTTGTAGACCTGCTCCAGAAAATGGGTGACAAAAATAATGCCTACGCCTTCGCCCCGGAGCTTCCGCATAAGGGTGAACAGCTTTTCCACCTCATCCTCGTCGAGCGAGGAAGTCGGTTCGTCCAGTATGAGCACACGGCACCGCATATCTACCGCGCGCGCGATGGCAATCATCTGCTGAATGGCCAGCGAGCATTCCCCAAGCGGTTTTCCGGGTTCCGCGCCAATGTCGAGGCTTTTCAGAATATCCGCGGATTTTCGGTTGATGGTTTTCCAGTCGATGAGCCCGCACTTTTTCGGCTGGCGCCCGATGAACAGGTTTTCCGCAACCGTCAGATTCGGGCAGAGGTTTACCTCCTGATATACCGTGCTGATGCCGTTGGCCTGCGCCTCCTGCGGAGAACGATTGACAACGGGACGGCCGATGCCGTCCATCCTGATTTCTCCACCTTCCAACTCATAAACACCTGTCAAGACTTTGATGAGCGTCGATTTTCCCGCGCCGTTTTCCCCCATCAGCGCATGGATTTCCCCCATGCGCAGGGAAAAGTCTACGTTTGAGAGGGCCCGCACGCCCGGAAAAGTCTTGCTGATCCCCCTCATGGACAATAACAAACTGTCACTCATTCTCTGCACCTGCCTTTGTTTGTTGT
>UREO01000102.1 GCA_900546895.1 uncultured Oscillospiraceae bacterium | reverse complement strand
AATACCCGTCTGACCCACAGCCAGACGCTGATGCCCATGATCGATCATCTGTTGCAGTGCACGCGGACAGAACTGGGAAACGTCAATCTGTTTGCGGTTTCCGCGGGCCCCGGTTCTTTTACGGGCGTCCGTATCGGCGTGGCGAGTATCAAAGGCTTGGCCATGGCGCAGAATAAACCCTGTGCGGGAGTTTCCGCTCTGGAGGCCATGGCGCAGAATCTGGCGCACTTGGACTGCACGGTCTGCGCGGTAATGGACGCTCGCTGCGGGCAGGTCTATAACGCGATTTTTTCCGCGTGCGAAAATTCCGTGGAGAGGATCACTCCGGACCGGGCGCTTTCCATTGAGGATTTGGCACGGGAATGTGAAAATTATACGAAACCGATATTCCTTGTTGGAGACGGCGCGAAATTGTGCTATAATAATGAGCGGTTTAAAAGTCTGGACGCGGTTCTGCCGCCCGAGCACCTGCTTTATCAGCGGGCGTGGGGCGTGGCAAAGTCCGCGCAAAAAGTATATGAGCAGGGCGGGGCGGTGTCCCCGGCGGCTCTGATGCCGATCTATCTTCGCCCGCCGCAGGCGGAGCGGGAATTAAAAAAACGAATAAAAGGAGAAATCAAATGATAGCTTTAGGAGCGGATCACGGCGGATTTTTATTAAAAGAAGCCATTAAGAACTATCTTGCTGCCGAAAATATTGCCTATAAGGATTTCGGCACATTTGACGAAGCCTCTATCGACTATGCGCCGGTTGCGGCAAAGGTCGCGCACTGTGTGGCGGACGGCGAAGCGGAGCGCGGAATCCTGTGCTGCGGAACGGGTATCGGCATGAGCATCGCGGCCAACAAGGTACAGGGCATCCGTGCGTCGGTGTGCGCCGACGCTTACTGCACGGAAATGACCCGCCGGCACAACAATTCCAACATTCTCTGCCTTGGAGGCCGGGTGATCGATGAAAAACAGGCGGTGGAGCTTGCAAAGATCTACCTGAAAACCGAATTTGAAGGCGGCCGTCACCAGCAGCGCATTGATGAAATCTCTGCGATTGAGCGCGGCGAACTGTAATTTTGGGGTTACAAACAATACTAGACTATGGAGGCTGTCAACATGGATAAACAGGTATTTGTTATGGATCATCCGCTGATTCAGCACAAACTGACTTTTTTACGCGATAAAAATACGGGTTCCAAGGAATTCCGCGAACTGGTCGGCGAAATCGGGATGCTGATGTGCTACGAGGCAACCCGCGATCTTCCTTTGGAGGACACGACGATCGAGACCCCCATGGGGAAGGCGAAAACAAAGGTGATCGCAGGAAGAAAGCTTGCGTTTGTTCCTATTTTAAGGGCTGGCCTGGGCATGGTGGACGGCGTACTGAAAATGGTTCCCGCCGCGAAGGTCGGCCATATCGGCCTTTACCGCGACCACGAGACGCTGCAGCCGGTAGAATACTATAGCAAGCTGCCGCAGGATATTGAAGAGAGAGACGTCATCGTGCTGGACCCGATGCTCGCCACCGGCGGCTCCGCGATCGACGCGGTCACCATCATCAAGCGCAGCAAGCCGAAGAGCATCCGCTTTATGTGCATAATTGCCGCTCCGGAAGGGGTAAAGGCGTTTACCGAAGCGCATCCCGACGTACAGCTTTTCTGTGCCGCCGTCGACGATCACCTGAACGACATCGGCTACATTGTACCGGGTCTTGGCGACGCGGGCGACCGTATTTTCGGAACACTGTAAAATAACTGCGAGAAGAGGGGGCGGCCATTGGCCGCCCCCTCTTCAGGTTGTCGATAAAGCCCCACAAAAATTATAAAACAGCTTTGCCAACCCTTTTGCCGCTTCGCGGCATTTCTCCTGATAGGGGAATCCTGTCTTGCACAATTTCTCGACGACAGTTTTTTGACACGCCGGAGGGAGTAAAAGAGCCCTGTAAGGGCTGAATACAAACCAGCGCCACAAAGAATGGGATAAATCCTACAGCAATCCATTTCAGTTTGCGAGACAAAACACGTCCCTCCCCCGCCGAAGGCGGGGGAGGGACGCAACTTTGTTGCAGAATCAACTGGAAATGCTGTAAGTTGTATGCTCATAAATTGGCAGACTTAAATCTCTTTAGTCTCTGGTAAGACAAAATACAGAATACAGAGCCAAGTGTACCTGAGCAAAGAAACATAACCGCCATACCGCTGCCATCCCCGGCACCTACCAAAAATTGCAGGATATGTACCAGAGGTATATCCGTTTGCATAAGCGGTTCAAACACACGGTCTGCCAGAAATCCGCCAAGAAGAATGCCAATTGGAATTGTGCTGAACTGAACCGCATTGCGCACCGAGAAAATACGGCCCTGTACTTTTGCGGGAACATCACGGTACAGCAATAAACGCTGCCCTGCCATTATAAAAGGAATGGGGACGCTGGCAGCCATACCGGCAATACACCAAACAAAGACATTTCGGCCAATACCCATCAACAAGTCGCCGCAAAGGAACGAGATTACGGCGCTCCAATATACCATTCTGATTGGGTCGCGTGTTCTTTTATCAAAAGATACTGCCAGCCCGCCCACAATACCGCCAAGCCCTAATACCGCGCTGACGATGCTGAGAACCACGGCATTGTCACCGCTTCTTGCCAATAACATGGGGAAAAGAATATTTTCATAAGTCAGACGCGAGAAAAAGTTCATCACGCCATTGTCGTAATGAGATACAAAAGGATTGTATGTTGTCGCAGAAAAAGGAAACCCTCCTCTATGCCGGATAGGGGTAAAACCGCTGCGTTTTGTCCCTGTTCGGATTCCGGGTCTGGTATGCTGATATACAGCAGCAATACCGATGACGCGAACAGAAAGGATACAAAGTCCACTAAAAATACGGCGCCCAGACCAACGGTTCCATAAACCGCTACTGCAAAGACAGGGGAAGCAACGGTGAGCAGATTTTCCGCAAATGAGTCCATTCCGCTGGCTCTCGCCTGCTTGTCCGCAGAAACTAACAGACCGATTGTTACTGATTCGGCAGGAGCCTGAAGGGCGTTCATCATACCTATAACAGAATTGATAACATAAAGATGCCACAGCTGCAGTTCACTGGATTGCCACAGGAAAAAGGCAATCAGGGTACAGATTGCTGCAATGGAATCCGACAGGAGCATAATTTCCTTTTTCCCGTGTCCATCGATCACGGAACCACAAAAAAGGCTTACCAACACATAAGAAATATAATAGCAAAACGTAAGCAGGGAAACCGACATTGCAGTACGCGTCTCAGAATACGCCCATATTGTAAGAGCATAGCCGGACATGGCACTGCCCATCTGCGAAACGGACTGCGTTGCCCAGAGTAAAATAAACGTACGGAAATGATTGTTTTTCATTGGAATTCTCCTTATAGAACGGACATTTATGAAGGTATCTATAAGTACAAAATCCAATGCGGGCGATATTTAGTTCGTCCTCTGTACAATTCGCCCCGGCATCAGATCTTGTACAGAGGGGAAACATTCATGAGAGTAAGCATATGGCAAAGCAAAAAATCAACTCCTATAAACCACTTCGCGCATAGCGGCCGGCTATTTGTAAACAGAGTTTATTTGAAATGCGCGCAAAATTTTTCGATTACATCCTCATCGGTCGGGCCCTCGGGGAACGGCTGTTTGATCAGCGAAAGATTTTCCACGTGACGGATTCCTTCGCCCGGTTCCAGACCGTACAGCGGGCTCAGCGATTCCATTTCGATAAAATCGCCGCATGCGTACGTCTCATAGGAGCAGCCGTAATCCGGATACGCCGCCTGAGCAGTGTGAAGGTAACGCTTAATCAGCGTATATTCTCCGCGGGTGTACGACGCCCAGCCCGGCGTATTGTTAACACCCAGCTTCAGCGCGTTGGGAATGTCCGCATCGTGCCGGATCGTAATAAACCGGTTGCCTGCCGACAAACGTTTGTCCCGGATGTCGGAATACGGCCAAAGAGTGAGAAGCCGGTTGGGAAGCAGAGAACTGCCGGTGTCCTTGTTCATCGGGATCACCTCTACGCCGCCGCCCTTCACCATGGTCAGCGCCCACAGCGCACAGCTCCGTTTTTCCTTCGAGCAGTTTTTCGCGCTGTGCACCACCATGATATCCGTAGTGCCCTCGGTCATGATCACTTCAAAGCTCAGCTGAACGTCGTTGCGCTTCTGGCGCGGGGGCGTAAAACTGACACCTTCCGGCAGAATGCCGTATACGACCGGCTCGTTGTCCGGATAATACGTTTCGGGCATCTTTTCGGGACTGAGCCATACGCGGTGGCCGCCGTAATGGTAAAAAGCCGCATCCTTGCCGTAGCGTTCCGACATGCTTTCGCTGCTGATATAATTGCGGCGTTCCAGATCGTTGTAAAGAATATTTTCTTCGCCGATAAAGCCGAAGCGTACGATGCGCGGCCCGAACTCAATGGTTACAACAACGTCGATCAGGCCGTTATCCAGCCTCAGGCATTTTCCGTAGTTCTCATATTCCGTTTCCTTAATTTCAATAGACAAGAGAGACACATCCTTTCAGTCCAAAGACGAAATAATACCCGTTGTCCTGTCGAGTCCGCAGGGCGCGATTTTCGGCATACACAGCGTATAAAGATCCGTTGCTCTGTTTTCTAATTCAAGCATATTTTTCCCATTATTGTCAAGAGAAAATATGTCCGAAGAATTGGTGATGACCGGCAGGGCTGCCCGTCCTTTCATGGAATGCAGAATTTCGGTGCCGCGCTGATTAAAGCCGAGGATGCGCAGATAGGGAGGAACCCCCTCGCTCATGGAAGCGTCCAGACCCAGAAAAGCGGAAAGAATGATCCGGCGGATTCTGGCGTGCGTATATCTTTTGGACTTAATCAGGCCGTATGCTTCCTCCAGGCTGCCAGCTTTGCGTACCGCGGCGTAAACCCGGTTTTCCAGCCCTTCGCTGATATCGGGAAGGGCGGCGAACCGGTCGGGGCTCATCGTTCTCAGCTTTGCCAGAACGGCCCGCTCAATGAGGGTAAGATCGGCGGGTGCGTTTCCTGCCTTGATTTCCCGCCTTGCCGTTTCCGCACAGGAAAGAGGCATCAGCGGGAAAAAATCCTCCCCGGAGCGCATCATTCTCCGTATCTGTGAGGCGGAGGCCACGAATCCCTCCAAGGCCTCCGCGTCGTGCGCGGCGCCCACTCGTTTGATTGTGAACGGTTTGATAATGGAATTCAGCCTGCGCAGCGCTTTTAAGTATTCTATGCCTAAAATATTGTTTGGCTCGCTTAAAAGTTCCGCTGTTTCTTCGTCGAACAGGGCGGCGACCGCGTTTTGCCGTGCTTTTGCGAAGGTTGCACCGCTTTTCAGCTCGGAACGGATTCTTTCCCGCAGTTCTCCGGAGCCAAGCGCCCGCTCCGCTTTGTATAAATCCTCCGTACGGCCGCATTCGCTGCCGAAGCTCAGCAGGTCGATTCCCATCGCGTCCAGCAGCGCCATACCGCCGTAAGCGAACTTTTCCGCTCCCGCAAGCGCCCAGGGAAGCGGCAGCTCCACAACCAGATCGACGCCGTTTTCCAGCGCCTGCCTTGTCCTTGCCCACTTGGAAAGGACCGCCGGTTCGCCGCGCTGCACAAAGTTTCCGCTCATGACCGCCGCAACGTGGGTTGCCCCCGCTTTGCGGGTTTCCGAAACCAGCGCGGCATGTCCGTTATGAAACGGGTTGTATTCAGAAACGATTCCGGCCACAAGCATTTTATGACAAACTCCTTGATTATCCTTGAATTTAGCAGTTTGATGTACTATTATTATAATATACAGTATTCTCTCGGCGGATTCAATAGCCGCTCAGGTATCTGAAAAGCATTTTTAGGAGGAAAAAGCATGAAGATTTTGGTAATAAATGCAGGAAGCTCTTCACTCAAATATCAGCTCATTGATATGGAAAGCGAAGAGATGCTTGCAAAAGGGAACTGCGAACGCATCGGAATAGAGGGCGGAACGTTTACCCATAAGACTGCGGACGGCCGCAAGAAGGACTTGCAGGTCACCATGTCCGATCATAAAGAGGCATTCAAGCTTGTTACGGCAGCTTTAACGGATAAAGAGGTCGGCGTCGTCAAAAACCTGTCGGAGGTTACGGCAATCGGCCACCGCGTTGCTCAGGGCGGCGCGATTTTTAGTAAATCCCTGTTCATCAACGAAGATGTGATCGAGGGAATCAAGAGCCTGATTCCGCTGGCTCCGCTGCACAACGGGCCTGAGCTTCAGGGAATCCTTGCCTGCCGCGAGGTTTTCGGAAAAGACATACCGGAATGCGTCGTCTTTGATACTTCCTTCCATTCTACCATGCCCCCGAAAGCTTATATGTTTGCCATTCCTTACGAATATTATGAGAAATATAAAATCCGTCGTTACGGCTTTCACGGCACGTCCCACCGCTATGTCAGCAATCACTGCGCGCACCTGATGCACCAGCCGATTGAGGACATCAACATGGTTACCTGCCATATTGGCAACGGTTCCTCCATTGCGGCTATCAAGGGCGGCAATGTTGTCGATACCAGCATGGGCCTTACTCCGCTGGACGGCTTTATGATGGGTACCCGCTCCGGCTCGCTTGATCCGTCGGTCGTGACCTTCATTATGGAGAAAGAAAACCTTACCCCCGAACAGATGAACGAAATTCTGAACAAGAAATCCGGTCTGCTCGGCATCAGCGGACACAGCGATGACCGCGACGTCACCAAAGCGGAAATTGAGGGTGATCCCAGAGCTATTCTTGCCCACGAAATGCTTTCCTATCAGATTATCAAATATATCGGTTCCTATGCGGCGGCAATGAACGGCCTTGACTGCATCGTTTTCACAGCCGGTCTCGGCGAAAATCAGGCTCATCTGCGTTACGCGGTCTGCCGTGGCCTGAAGTTCTTCGGCGTGAAGATCGACCCGGTTCTGAACGACAAAATGGTTTCCGGGCGCGAAGGCAAAATTTCCACCTATGATTCCAAGGTTGCCGTTTATGTCATTCCTACCAATGAAGAGCTTGTCATTGCGCGTGACACCAAGGAAATTGTCGAGAAGCTGACCTACGCTTCTACAGAGGACAAGACGGTCGTTGATCCTGAAGATATCTAAAAAAATCAAAGAATAAATGAAAAGGATACATCCCGCGGGATGCATCCTTTTTTATTTGCCGGCTTTCTGCCTTTTAATGACTTTCAAGCGGGAAAATTCTTCCCTGTCCTTTTCTTCCAGAGCGTCGGAAATAAATTTTACGGTCTCCTCAAATCGAGGAATCATAATGTTTTTCAGCGCGTTGGCACGCTTCTGAGTTTTCTTGATTGCGTCCGCCAACCGGTAAACGCTGTTTTCCACCTCTGCCAGCTCTGCGGTCAGCCGCTTCACTTCGTTGAATTTCATATAGGCGTTGTCGAGCATGATATTGGTGGAATTCAGTCCGAACGGAATCGGCACACACACCGTGTCAATTGAAATCATAGGAATTTCCACCCCCATGACGCTTCTGTAGGCCACGTTCAGGTTGTTGTCGAGCGGTACCGTACGGGACAGCTCGTTGCAGATTCCCAGCGTGATGTTTGCTCTCTGCAGCGCGGCGTAAGCTTCATCGTAAGTATCGTCAATGACACTTTGAATTTTTGCAGCCCGCTCAATCAGAGTCATCATTTCACGGATTAAGATGTTGCGTTTACGGTCCAGAAGATCAAAGCCGGTGCGTGAAAGCGCAAGGGTCTTTTTGGTAGCGAGCAGATTGCCTTTTGTGGGAACGATCTGGTTGCTCAATGCGGCTCACCTCCTTTTGGGATTACTCCTGAGTGGTTTCCTGTTCGGTTTTCTCAGGTTCCTGGGCTTTGCTGTAGTATTTATCGAGAATCGCGTCATCCACACGATCCAGCTCGCCGCGCGGCAGTGTGGAAAGCAGCTTCCAGCCCAAGTCGAGGCTCTGGTCGATCGTACGGTTTTCATTGAAGCCCTGATTGACGAACTGGGATTCGAACAGCTTGCCGAATTCAATATATTTCTTATCCACGGGCGAAAGCTCTTCTTCGCCGATAACCGACGCCAGGGAACGGGCGTCCATCACCTTCGCGTAGGACGCGAAAAGTTGGTTGGAAAGCGCGGAGTGATCCTCGCGCGTATAGCCCGCACCGATGCCGTCCTTCATCAGACGGGAAAGGGAGGGTAGTACGGAAACCGGGGGATAGAAGCCGGAGCTGTCGAGCGAACGGTCCAGAACGATCTGGCCCTCGGTAATATAGCCGGTCAGGTCGGGGACAGGGTGGGTCACGTCGTCGTTCGGCATGGTCAGGATCGGAATCTGTGTGACGGAGCCTTTCTTGCCGCGAATCATTCCGGCCCGTTCGTAAAGGGAAGCGAGGTCGGAGTACAGGTAGCCCGGAAATCCCTTTCTGCCGGGAATTTCGCCCTTGGAAGAGCTGAATTCACGCAGCGCCTCGGCGTAGGAGGTCATATCCGTCATAATGACGAGGATGTGCATCCCCAGCTCAAAGGCAAGGTATTCTGCGACCGTCAGCGCGCAGCGCGGGGTCAGTATTCTTTCAATGATCGGGTCGTTTGCAAGGTTCAGAAACATAACGACCTTCTGTAATACGCCGGACTCGTCAAACGAGCGGCGGAAGTATTCGGCAACGTCGTTTTTCACACCCATGGCGGCGAAAACAATCGCGAAGTTGCTGCCGCTGTCGTCGCTGATCTTCGACTGTCTCGCAATCTGGACGGCGAGCTCGTTGTGCTTCATGCCGGAACCGGAAAAGATCGGGAGCTTCTGGCCGCGGATCAGCGTCATCAGGGTGTCTATGGTAGAAATGCCGGTGTTAATATAGTTTTTCGGGTATTCTCTGGAGACCGGGTTAATTGGCGTCCCGTTGATATTGGCCTTTTTCAAAGGGAATATTTCGCCGAGTCCGTCGATCGGGCGGCCGGAACCGTTGAACACGCGGCCCAGAATTTCCGGGGAAAGCGGCATCTCCATCGGATGCCCCATCAGCCGTGTGCTGGTATTGTCAAGGGAAATGCCGCGGGTGCCTTCAAACACCTGAATCACAACACGACTGCCTTCCATCTGAACAATTCGTCCCCGACGCAGCGTGCCGTCGTTCAGACGGATATCGACAACCTCTTCAAACGAGGCGTTTGCGACATCGTCCAGAACGATCAGAGAGCCGTTAATTTCTTGTAAACCGATATAATCAAGAATC
>UREO01000101.1 GCA_900546895.1 uncultured Oscillospiraceae bacterium | reverse complement strand
TTCTTTTAAGTGTTTTTCCGCCTGGTTGTAAGTTTCGTGCCAGTCGATACCAAGGTTCCCCCTGCGTTCATTCCCAAGAAACATGTTTTCGCCAATGGAAAGCTCCGGAATCAGAGCCAGCTCCTGATGAATAATGACGATTCCCAGCTTTTCACTGTCGTGAATGCGTTTAAACTGGCATTCCTCCCCGTTGAAGAGAATCGTACCCTCATACTCCCCGTAGGGAATGGTCCCGCTTAAAACATTCATCAGAGTTGATTTTCCCGCGCCATTTTCCCCAACCAGCGCGTGAATTTCCCCGCGCTGCACTTCCAGATTTACATTATCCAGCGCTTTGACGCCAGGATACAGTTTTGTGATGTTTTTCATCCATAAAATATTGTCCGGCATGCTTATGCCCCCTGAAACGAGTATTTTTTATATTGGATCAATGAAAGGATGGACGGGGCCAAACCGGCCCCGTCCGAAACAGCTGCCGTCAATTATTTCTTTGCTTTGGGATATTTACCGTCCATGGTGTAGTACCCCGTGTCAACCAGTTCTTTCTGGAGGTTGTCTTTCGTAACAACGGTCGGCACCAGCAGGAAGGAAGGTACAATTCCCTTTTTATTGTCGTAAGACTTCGTGTCGTAAGAGCAGTCAAACTTCCAGCCGGATGACTGAATCAGCTGACCGTCCGGCTTTTCTCCGTTCAGGATTGCCATACCGAGATCAAGCGTAACGACCGCTTCGTTTGCAACCGCCTTATAAACGGTCATGGACTGTTTGCCGTCCAGAATATTCGCGAGGTTGGCCTCATCGCCGTCCTGCCCCGTGATAACCGGAGTATTGTTGCCCTTATAGTCGGATTCGATCGCCTGGGTGACGCCAAGCGCCGTAGAATCGTTGGAGCAAAGGGCGACATCCAACTGGGTTTTTCCGTCCGAATAGTAGGAAGCCAGAATGTTCTGCATACGGTTCATGGCGTTCTTGGTATCCCAGGCCGCGGTCGCAACCTGCTGGAACGTCTTCTGGCCGGATGGAACCTTCAGAATACCGTCATCTATGTAAGGCTTCAAGACATCCATCGTGCCGTTAAAGAAGAAATTTGCATTGTTGTCGGCTGGGTCGCCCGCGGTGAATTCCATGTTATAGGTCTTGGATTTGTCGCCTTGCTTCAACCCGAGCTGATCGACTACGAACTGCCCCTGCAGCTGGCCTACCTTGTAGTTATCAAACGATACGTAGTAAGCGATTGCGTCTGTGTTCATAATCAGCCGGTCGTAGGAGATGACCGGAATGTTTGCGCTCTTCGCGTTGCTCAAAACGTTGGAAAGAGACTCTCCGTCGATCGCCGCCACAACCAGAAGGTTGACTTTGTCGGCAATCAGATTCTCAATATCCTTGACCTGCTGGTCAATTTTGTTGTCCGAATAGGTAAGCTTTACATCGCAGCCCTTGCTCTTGAACTGCTGCTCCAAATAAGAACCATCTCTGTTCCAGCGCTCCAAAGACTTTGTGGGCATGGAAATACCGATTAGCTTGCCGCCGGCCGCTGCTCCCCCGTCAGAGGTTTCCGCGTTGCTTTCCGGGGCAGGTGCTGTGCTTGCACCTTCCGAGCCATTGCCGCAGGCCGCCATTGACAAAACCATTGCACAGGCCAGTACAGCCGCTAAAAATTTTTTCATAATACTTTCCTCCTTACAAATGTCCTATTACTTATTAAGTAAATATCTTTTATAAATGATATTTACTTAAGTGGTTAAATCATATAGCTTTTTTTCAATGAAGTCAATACTATTTTTGTACATTTTTCACTTTTTAGAAAAAATGTCTAATATTATTTTGTGTTTTTTGTACATTAAGCACGAATTAAATGTTTTCAATATACTCTTTGATATAGTGCCAGGCTACGCCCATCATATCGGCTCTGCGCGGATAACGGCACAGCCTGACGTATTCAGTATTGTCCTCAAACGTATTTCTTTCCGCGACCATGCTCCTTAGTTCCGACAGATACGGTTCCAGATATTGGGCGAGAAATCCACCCAAAATCACGTCGCAGTCCAGCGCCATACGAATATTGTTGATCCCGACGGACAGATGCTCCAGAAAATCCTGCCAAAGCGCCTGATAATCGGGATTTCCCTTTTCAAGATCTTCAAAAAACTCCTCAACCGTTATTCCGAGCTTCGCGCTGATCCGGAGCGCCGAACAATACGCCTCCAGACACCCCTTTTTTCCGCAGTTGCAGGGAAGGCCGCCCGGCTCCACACACATGTGGCCGAATTCCCCGCTTCTTTTATTTTTCCCGAAATATGGCGCCCCGTTGATAAAGACCGCCCCGCCGACACCGTTTTCCAAATAAAGATAGGCGATATCGCTGCCAACGGCGTTTCGCGACCCAAACCATTCTGCAAATCCGCCGCTGGTTCCATCGTTTTCAATATAGGTCGGATAAGGGATCGGCTCCCGAATCGTCCCCAGACTGATATCACGCATCCGCAGGGTCGGCGACAGTTTCACTTCGTCCTTTTCTTCATCCAAAACCGCCGGCAGCGTGATACCGACGCCCAGCAGGCGGTTGCGGTCCAGTTGGTTCCTATCTAAAAAAGTCTCCAGTTCATCCCTGATCAATCTGCCGATATCGTCTCCTTTTAACGACCCCATCTCGATTTTTTGATAGGCCAGTTCTTTCTGCTTTAAATCTGACGCGAGGAAACGCAATTTATCCGCAGTGATCGAGATCCCCACCGCAAACTTGAGATCGCTGACAACGGAATACCCGACCGGACGGCGGCCTCCCGTGGATTTTTGTACCTGTCCCACCCGGATTAATCCGGCGTTCAGCAGTTCTGTGATATTCTGGTGGACCGTCGGCAGGCTCAGTTTCAGTTGCTGTGCGATTTCCTGTTTGGAGGGCGGCGTTTCGGATTCATAGATAAAATTGTAAATACTGTTACGAGTCAGCCTGCGCCTTTCGGTAGCAGGCGTTTTTAAATCTTTCATACTATTTAATCTCCATCTTTTGCAAAAGTACTTTATATATTACACTATCTATTTCCGAATTTGTCAATCATTATTTTAACGCGGTAAAATCCCGCTGGGACACAAATAAAATGAAAAGGCCTGAGCCCTGTACAGCAGAGAGCTTAGACCCTGATGATATCTATTATCTGAAAATCCATTTAGACCGTGGTATTTTTTCCGGTAGATAAAAACTGGTTTAGCCTATACTTGCTTCCAGTTGTTGCAACTGGAAGGATTCTTCCTGTAACTCTTTCGGACAAATTGGGGCCATCAGCTCGATTTCTTTTCTATCTTTTTCAGTTTAAACTTCTTTACTAAAGTTTTTAATATTTGTGCCTGCCAAAATAGTTTCCTTACTGGCGGAAGTACTCTCTTCCGCAATAGCAGAATTTCGACCACTCTGTTGAGTACATTCGCTGTTTCGTCCGCGATTCTTGTACCGCTTTCTTCTTCGGGATTGACTAAATAAGTGTACCCGCTGATACTCTGAGCCAGCAGATCTGCCACGGTGTCAAGCTTTCTTACAACAATATTATATAGTACGGCCTCCGCTGGATTTGCAGACAAATTCAGCGGAGGCCCGTCTTTATATGATAATATTCTGCTTAACTAACCGTAGCCACGGTAACAGGAGTCTTTTGGTCATTGATATAGAAACCACAGGCCATTCCGGCTTTACCGGTTGCAGTAACTTTATAGAAATAATTATTCCCATCAGACGTAATAAATTTAACTTTGAATGCCGAACCTCCGGCCACAAAAGACGGTTTCGTATCGGCAGTCAATTTGAAAATGTAGGAGTCACCAGCCTTGACGCTCAGCGGCAAGGTCGTATCAGACTTAACGGAAGAAAACGCTCCGACTGTCGCAACAAGAAGCTTTTTACCGTTGACATAGATGCCGGCTTTTGCGCCTGCCTGTCCAATTGCAATAAGCTGATAATAATAATCGTTGCCTACTACTTTTACAAGCTTTGTAATAAATACCCCGGCGGTGCCGGCGACTAAATTGGGAACCTTTCCGTCATTGCTAGTGATTTTAAACTGATATTGTGACTTTACAGCAAAATCGGATGTTGTATCACTGAAAAATGTCTGCTGTCCCGGATCCGCTATGACCCGATTACCGGGAACTGGGGTTGAACCCTTCTTACCACCGGAAGAGTTGTCGTTGTTTTGAATTCTAACGGTAATATCCGTGCTATTGTCAAATGCAGGAGTAAATATACGACCATTTTGATCTGTTATGGTCACGGATTTTATCGGCGTTAAATCACCGGCCTGTTTCGCCTGCAGATTTAGGCTGGCGCTGAAGCTTGTTCCTTCGGAAGCCAATGGCATTGACACAGTGGAACCATTGACACTCATGCCGTTGCCTGGAGTCAGTATAAAGTTTGCATTGTCATAAGCAATTTCAACCGTACTTCCAAGCTGCGGGAGGTTTTGAAAATCAGATAATGTGATTTTTGCAGTAATCTGACTGTTAACCTTCGCACTGGAAGGTGTCTGTATTGTTCCTTTTCCGAAATTTGTCAGGTTTCCCGTCGTTCCATACCCGCGGTCATATTGGGATTCTGTTGCGCTCATCTGTGCATTCACTATTTTTGGCACATTGACCGGAAGAGTTCCCGTCGGTGCATAGGTGCCAAAAATAACGTCCATGGCGGCCGGAATATTTGGCCCGTAGTTTGTGCCAGGACGAGTGCCTCCCTCGGTTGGGTCCATTCCACTGCTGCCGTAAACTGCAAGCATCGTATCTGCGTTCGGATAATTTGCCGTATCATACGGCAAATCAATGCTGACTAAGACGCAAGGTTTTCCGTCCGCTTTGGACCACTTTACAATGTTTGTAGGATTTTGGGTAATCCAGCTGGTGGGGGCCAGTTTGGCTTCACTCGATGTTTCGGTAACGGCAATGACATAATCCGAGTCTGCAATTGCACTTTGAATGTCATCATCGGTAACATTGCCGGGATAATAATATATGGTTTGAAATCGTACCTGCGGGATCTTCTTTTCATTAATCAGCTGCTGCAGGCCGTACTGCAATGCAGGTGGCTCATTGGAATAGGCACCGATTAGCAGAATCTTTTGATTTTCCTTGGGTTTGATCGGCAGGGTATTCTTGTTGTTTTTGATCACCGTTACCGCTTCGTCAGCAATTTCGCGCTCACGGTCGTGGTGTTTGTCGGAGCCGACAATCGTTTCCGCTCTGGAAATTTTCTGGTTAAGCGGTGTGGTATCATGTTCCATAAGATTGCGGTTGATTTTAAGTTGAACGACTCGTGTTGCCGACTCTTCAATACGGTTCTGCAAATCGATGTCGGTCTGAGCCTGCTCATAGATTGCCTGGATGATAGGGTCAAGGTTATTCTCAATATCGTCCAGACTTTCCGTAACACACGGCATCAGAATAATGTCCGCACCCGCTTTGATGGAATAAATGGTAGCGTCTGCCGGATCAAAATTATCCGTAATTCCTTGCATGCACATGGAATCGGTTACGATAACGCCTTTATAGTGCATTTGGTCGCGCATTAAGCCGGTCAAAATTTCTTTTGAAAGAGTTGCCGGAGGTTCCATATTGATTGTATTTCCGCTCTCATCCTTATTTTTGGTCGGAAGCTGTTCCGTAATGACATTTGGATATTGGATGTGAGTCGTCATAATCAGGTCGCTTCCTGCATCCATACCGGCCTGGAATGGTACCAATTCCACCTTTTTCAGTTCATTCAGGGTTTTATAAATAATCGGCATGGAAGAATGGGAATCCGTAGCCGTATCCCCGTGACCTGGGAAATGCTTGAGCGCCGTGGCTATATTATTGTGATGAAGCCCTTGTATCATCTGTGTGCCGAGTGCTGCCACACGCTGTGGGTCGTCGGAGAAGGAACGCAATCCAATGACTGGATTCTTTGGATTGCTGTTTATGTCCATTACAGGAGCAAAATCAACATTAATGCCAAGACTTGCGAGTTCGCTGCCCATGATGTCTCCGGTATCATAAGCCGCTTTTTCATCATTTGCGGCACCCAACGCCATATTTCCGGTCATACGGCATCCAGAGCCTAAACGTGCGACACTTCCGCCTTCCTGATCTGTTGAAATTAAAAGCGGAACACTGTTTCCCCCTGCTGCGTTGGAATCCTGAAATTGTTGCGTCAGTTTAATCGTCTGATCCGTCCCGGTTACATTCATGGCGAAAAGGATTACACCCCCAAAGTGATAATCCTTGATCACCTGAGAAAGCCCGCTGTCCAGAGAAGTGACATTGGTATAGTCGGACGCACCGCTGTCTTTCCACCTCCGGAAAGCCGGCATTAAGATTTGCGTAATTTTATCCCGCTCTGTCATATTGTTGACGATATCTGCCGCCGTTTTCCCGGTTGCCGCATTTGCAGGTACAGAGAACTGTATTCCAAACAAAAGTGAACAACACAGCAACAGAGCCATAAAACTTTTACTGCATTTTTTCCATAACATTCTAAGAATCCTCCCCATAATGTTTTGTTGACTAATCAGTTAAAGCTACAATTTAACTGATCTTTATTGCCACTGAAATCCAACGTCTCATCTTACACTACACTCATCCTTACCTTCCTGTCTCAACTCCTTGAAATGATGTCATAAAATTTATGAACAAAACGGCCGTTTTGTTTGACTGACTTTATTAGAGCAGAAAAGAAAAATAAAAATCAGGCATAAGCCTTAAGAATCCTGAAGATTCTTAATAAGCTTATGCCTGATCAAATCAGTTACACGCCCACAATTTTCTTTCGCACTTTTATTATAAGTCTTGATACTAAAAATTGTCAATATAAAAATATAAATTATTATATAAATATTGGTGTATATTCAATAGAATACGTCAGCTTTAAGGGAATCATCTTTATATTCTTGCTTCTTGTTGAATTTATGCGTTAATTGGAATATAATGGAAAAAATGTAATTTTTCAACTTTAAGAGATTAACAAAGGGGTAATCAATAAGGTATTCCCTTTTATTGAATCTTCTCTTTTTCTGTGCTGAATTCGTAAATACAGACGAAACGGGGTGGAAAAATGGTCAGTGTGTTTTTGGTGGAAGATGAATTTGTAGTCCGCGAGGGTATGAAAAAAAACGTTGACTGGGCCGGCAGCGGCATCCAATTTCTCGGAGAAGCGGCGGATGGAGAGCTGGCCTATCCGCTGATTCAGAGACTGAAACCGGATATTGTGATTACAGATATAAAGATGCCGTTTATGGACGGGCTTGACCTTTCCCGCCTCATCCGGAAAGAGCTTCCCAGAACAAAGGTCGTGATCCTTTCGGGTTACGGCGATTTTGATTACGCAAAACAGGCCATCAGCATCGGTGTTACCGATTACCTGCTGAAACCGATTTCATCGGAAAAGCTGCTGGAAGCCATGCGGCATGTGGCCGGCGTTGTTCGTGAGGAGCGCGAAAAGGAGGAAAACCTGCGCTGGTTCAAAGAAGAAATGAAGGAGAACGAGGACCTTGCAAGAAGCAAATACTTTGAAGAGGTGATCTCGGGGCAGCTTTCCTCCGCCGATATTATTTCCAAAGGGAAGAGCCGGAACATAGACCTTGCGGCGGGTTGTTTCCGCATTGTTCTGTATGAGGTGAACGACTCGGCGCAAAGAGAAGAGATGGTGTGCTACTCCGACAAGGTAGTGCAGTTCATGGAGGCGCTTCAGAAAAAGGAAAAAGAACTGCCTCGCGTAGATATCTTCCCGCGCGGCGTGGAGGGACTGGCCTTTCTGGTTAAAGCGGATACGGATCCCGAACTGGAAGCGAACACTGAGGTTTTGCTGAATCTGCTAGGAAGCCTGCGGGAAGCCGTAGGAAAACTGCGGTATTTTGCCGCAGTCGGCTGCCTGACCCACCGGCCGAAAGAAATTTCGGAGTCATTCTACGGTGCAAGGCGGGTGTTTGCTTACCGCTATCTCGGGCAGAAGAACCGTATTGTCCGTTACGATGAGTCCGAAAGCTTCAAAGTGGTGGACGATTGTCTGCAGGACAGTATGGAGATAAACCCCAGCGTGCTTGACCGGAACGTTGTGCGCAATTTTCTGCGGAACGGTTTGCTCTCGGAGGTCCCCGCCTTCACGGCGAATTTTTTTGTTCAGCTGGAGGAAAGCAACCTTGTTTCCATGATGTTCCGGCAATATGTTACGATGGACCTTTATCTCTGTGCGGCGGCGTTTCTTCGGGAAATCGGCTACAGCGAGGAGAACATCCGGAAATCCGCCGGTGACATCAACGCGATATATGCCTCGCTGGTTTCGGTGCAGCAGGCAAAAGCCTGTATGGCGAAAATCATCAGGCAGACCATCGTGGCACGCGACTATAAAGCGACCAAGCGCTATGGCAGTCTTATTGAGAATGCCAAAGAGTATATTCGCAGGAATTACGCCAACAGGGAGATTTCCCTAAATGCGACCGCCCGGAGCGTCAACCTGAGCCCGAATCATTTCAGCACGATTTTTTCACAGGAAACCGGCGTCACTTTCATCGAATACCTGACGAACCTGCGCATGGAAAGAGCCCGGGAAATGCTTCGCTGCACCGACGTCAGAACCTCTGAAATTGCTTACAGCGTGGGCTATCAGGATCCACACTATTTCAGCTATCTATTCCGGAAAATTAACGGCTGTTCCCCGCGGGAATACAGGGAGAAACGATGAAACAATCAAGAAAGCATTCGATTCGCAGCCGGCTTTACATACTGTCGTTCGGCATCCTTGTTCCTTTCGTAGTTTTGGCGGTTTACCTCACCACGAGCCTCATTAAGCTGACTAATTCCTATGATAAGATTGTGCGGAACATTACGGTGGCGAACAGCTACAACGTTGAGTTTAAAAAGGAGTACGACTACGTGTTGTACCGCATGATCATTTCTTCGGTGAACGCGAAGGATGCCCAGCTGAAACTGGGGCTGCAGAACCCCTACGTCATGCTGGACGGGGTCACGCAGCGCTACCGCTCCTTGCGGGGCAGCACCACTGGGAAGGAAAACGAGCACCGCATCGAGTCCACCCTGCGAATGCTGACCAATCTCAGAAAATACACGCAGACCATCGACTACAATATATCGCGGGGCGGAAAGTACAATGAAAACAGCCAGATGCTCGACCTTGATATCCGTAACGTGACGGAGCTCGTGCTGGAAAACACACAGGAATACATTTATTATGAGGCCACGCAAATGGAGACCGTGCGCACCGAGCTGCAGCTGTCTCTTATACACATCTCCGAGCCCACGAGACATGCGCAGATCT
>UREO01000100.1 GCA_900546895.1 uncultured Oscillospiraceae bacterium | reverse complement strand
GAAAGGTGAAGAGGGCCAAGAACAGAAAAAACCGTTTCAGGTACGGGTGTGTACCGATATAGGAAAATCCCAGCCGCAGCCCCTCAAGATAGCCGGAGCTTTCCGGTGCCGCGCCGCCCGCCCGGGCAGGAACGCGAAGGAAGAAGAGCAGCGTAAAAACACCGATTGCGGCGGTCCCCACATCGATAAAAAAGATGGTCTCAATCGGCGCCGCCGACATCAGCGCGCCGCTGGCGATGGGGGAAAACAGCAGGATGGCGGACTGAATGCTCGAGTTGATCCCGTTGACCGCCGTAAGCTTTTCCACAGGCACCAGCTGCGGCAGAAACGCGCCCACACACGGCGTCTGCACCGCAGAGCCCAGCGCGCGCACGGCCGATATGACAAAAAGCAGCCACATGGCCTTGTACCCCAGAAGGAACAAAACCGCCATGCCCAGTGTCGACAGCGCGATTACGGAGTCCGACAGGGCAATCAGAATTTTCCGGTCGTAGCGGTCCGCCCAGACACCCGCAAAGGGCGCAAGCAGAAAGGTCGGGAGAAAGCCGCAGAGGATGGAGATCATCATCATGACGCCCGACTTGGTCTGCAGGGTAATATACCACATAATGGCATACTGAACCAGAGACGAGCCGAACAGAGAAACCATCTGGCTTGTCAAAAACAGAACCGTATTCTTTTTCCAGTTTTGCTGCATAGGATGTTTCCGTTCCCTCCCGTTAAGCGTTGCGCCCCGATCCGCCGGTCATTCCTATGATATGATACCGTACCTTACCGTGACCGTCAAGAAAGACTTACTCCGGGCGGGGCGTTTTCCGCTGTCTGATGAGCGCAAAAATGCATCCTGCCGCCGCGAGCAGCAAAATCCCCCCCAGCGCAGCGATTCCAGCCGTGTAGCTGAACACGTCGCTCACCGCGCCGATTGCCGGCGGGCCGAACGTCTGGCCGACGTCCATCATGGTGCTCATTACGCCCAGTGACCCGCCGAGCTGCCCCTTCTGCGCAACGTCTGCCGCCAGCGCGTTTGTTCCCGAGGTAATTAAGGCGAACCCCAGGCCGTAGACCACAATCAGGGGGATCACAAGCATGACCGCTTTGAGAAAGGTCAGCAGAAAAAAAGTACCCGAGCAGACGAACAGCCCGACAACCATCAGCGGCAGACGGCCCACGCGGTCGGACACCCGGCCGAACACCGGCTTCAGCAAAATCATTCCGACCAGCTGGGCACCGAGTACAAACCCGATCTGTCCGGTGGACATCCCAAGCTGTTTCGCGTAAAGGGGAAAGATCATCTCAAACGCGGCGTAGGTAAAATACGCGCAGGCGTTCAGCACTCCGACCAGAAGCAGGGGCCGGTAGCGCAGCATGCCCCACAGCTTTTTCAGAGAGGAAATCTTTTCCACTTCTTTCTGGCGGTTTTTGGCCGTTTCCTCCGCGTGCCGCATGTTTTTACTTTTATGGAAATACCAGACTGCAAAGGCCAAGGCCAGAATGCCCGCGGCGCCCGCAATCCCGTATACCGCAGGGATTCCTCCGTGCTCATACGCCGCCCCGCCCACGGTCGGCGCCAGTGCCCGGCCGATCAGCGTAGCGGAGGTGTAAAGGGACAGGTTCTGCCCGGTGTTGTTCCGGCTGAAAGCCGCGATCGCCGCCATTGCCACCGGGTCGAACGCCGCCGTCGCAAAGCCGTGGTAGAAACGCACCGCCGCCAGCCCCATCGGATTGATTACCAGAAAGTAAACGAACGGCGCGCTCGCAAAAACAAGAAGGGAACCGATCAGAATTTTTTTATATCCGAACCGGTCGGCCAGATCCCCGGCCAGATAGCTTATCAGGATTCCGGGCAGGGTGGACGCCGAAGCGATCCAGCCGATCTGTGTGCCGGTCGCGCCGAGATTCTTTGCAAAGATCGGCAAAACCGGTGATTTTGATATGGTGGAGCTGAAAACCGCGAAAGCTCCGCACAGGCCGAGCATCATCACGATGCGCAGCCCCCCGGTGTTTTTTTTCATAGGTCCTCCCTCCGCCGGCGCCGGGGGAAACGGTCTTGTCTGTGTTTTGCTGTTTGGCGCCGTATCTGAAAGCTGTCCCGCTCTCTATGTGAAATCTATTCGGGTTTAGTATGCTCGCTCTTTCCTTCACAATTCTTTTTCCCGGCCGATTTTTACCGCGTGCAAAAAAGCGTTCACCAGCCAAATCAGAGAACTTTTATTCCGTGGGATTGAAAGAAATTTTTCGTTTCGGGGTCCAATTCATCGTCAGAAACCACAATATCAACGTCCTTGAGCGTTGCAAAAGTAAAGGTGTTGACAATGCCTACTTTCCCGGAATCCATTAAAGCGACCACCCTTTCGGACTTGCGGAGAACCGCCTTTTTCAGTTCGTTTTCATCCTCTACGCCGCAGTTGAACCCCGTTTCCTGACTGTAACCGGTCACGCCCAGAAACGCGATGCTGAAATTGACATTTTCGATCGCCTTCACGCTGTTGATCCCGTTTACGCTCAGGCTGAAACGGTTCATTTGTCCGCCGAGAACATGGATCTGCGACTGCGTCAGATGCGCCAGTTCCAGCGCGCAGCTGATTCCCCCGGTAAAAATCAGGTAAGATTCATCGGGAAAAACACGGGCCAGCTCCGTGGCCGTCGTTCCGGAATCGAGGAAGACGGACGTTCCCGGACGCAGAAGCTTCACCGCTTTTTCGGTAATTTGACGCTTCTTTTCCAGATTCCGCGTACTGCGATTATAAAACAGGTCGTCTGTTCCGATTACGACCTCCACCGATTTTGCTCCGCCGTGCACGCGGACGAGCTGTCGGGCCTGATCCAGAAACTTCAGATCGTTGCGCAGGGTCATTTCCGAAACCTCCGGAAATGCAGCCTTCAATTTTGCAAAGCTGACAGCGCCCTCGCTGTTGACAAGTTCCACGATCTGTTCTCTCCGCTGCTTCATTCTTCCTCCTGTTCTTTTGTAACAACAAAAAAAATTATTGAAGCAATTATAAGGTATTCAAAAATACTTGTCAAACCGAGAGAATGCTTAAACGGATTCCCCGGAGCCGCCCACAGAGATTTCCCCGGCAGCGAGGAAAATCGGGCAAATCAAACGGACACTGAATATACTGTATTATATATGCAGAAAAGGGAGCCTGCCGCTGCGCTTGCCGAGGGCTCTTTTACGATTGATACAGGAGCTGACAAAATCGCTATGTTGAATATCTGGCCATTGGCAATCCCGAACGCCGCGCAGGAAGGCTTTTCAGCCTTTCTCTCTTCGCTTTCCCTGTCTGCGGATGCGCAGCTGAGGCCATGGACCGTAACGTCCCCTTATTTTAACAGCGGAAATCTCGACGCGACTACGGGAGATTATACCGTTCCGGCAACCGGAAGATACTTCATAGCCGCAACCGTCAGCTATACCCTGAACTCGGCCATAACGATTTCTCTGGGGGCGGGGATCACCCCCTCGTTTGTAGTCAGACGCTCCGCGCCCAGCTCCGCAGACCTGGTCAGCGGTCTTCTTCCCCTGCTAAATGTTGCTGTAACGTTCTTATCCCTGAGAGCTGTACTGGGGGCGGGTACGGTGACATTAACCGGTGAAGCCCAGCTGAACGCGGGAGATACCGTCGGTCTTTATTATGTGGCGGACGGCTTGACGCTGACTTTGAATATTGAAAGCGCCGTATGGTCCGTTAACCGTATTACCTGACGGACGGGCGCTCCAATATTTGAGGAGCTTTTGTTTTTACAACTGCCTGATTTTTCCAAATACAAAGTCCGGCGTGTGGCTTTTCGCACTTTGTGCGATAACAGGTGTAAATTCAGAATAAAACGCAGATGTTAAAATCCGCAATGAACTTTTTATCCTCTGACGAGCGGCCCTCCAGAGCCTTGCACGACCATTGCACCAGATCGAAAATATTCTTGAGACGGGAATAGATTACGTGATTTTCTATAACAACGCAAAATGGGCACTTTCCATAATTGATTTCATTTGACATAAGCAAAAAGGGTGTCCGGCAGGATCAATCATAACTCTCCAATCATCAGAAAATTGCTCCTCTGCGATGGCCGCTCCACAATGGACCGCATATTGAACTGCTTTTTCTAAATCATTAACGGCGAAATCCATATGTGCCATTTGCTGTTGAGCTTCCGGTTCTGCCGGCCATACAGGCGGTTTGTACTCCGGATTCCGTTGAAACACGATACCGGGATATGTTCCCTGATTGGTTCCCGGAGCATATACACATGCCCAATCCTCATCGATAACCAAGCTTTCCCACTTAAGCAGCGCCGCATAAAATTTTGCTAATTCATGCGGGTCCTTGCTATCCACTGTAAATGAGTACAATTTTACTTTCAATTCATCTTCCATAACGCGAGGCCCTCCTAAATAAATCATCCATACTGCAGCTGACTGTTTATCGGCATGATGCAATATCTTTGAATTCATAATATCACATGGATATAAAAAAAGATATACTATCCCTTGGCGGGAAAGGATGTCTCTTAGCGCGCCCGGGAGTTACCCGGAAAATAAAAGCGTAATGAATGTGAAGCTTTTCCGGCATAGAAAGCGGGAGGTCGGACAGGCTCCGGAATGATAGATGAACGGCTGCCGCAAACAGGCAAGCGGAATTTCGCTTTCTATGGTATAATACTGGTAAATGAATTGCTGAGGTTGAACATGAAAAATCTATTTTTGATCGGCGGGACTATGGGTGTCGGAAAAACGACCACTAAAATCGACGTATCGGAAATCGGTTCGGAAGAAGCGGCCAATCTTATCATTCAAAGTTCTTTAAGACCAACGGGAGATGACCGATAATGAATGCGATAAAATCTCAAATTTGCGATATTCCCGCCATCCTGTATGGAGAGAATTCCGACCGGGTCTGGCTGTTCGTCCACGGCAAGTGCGGGTACAAAGAAGAGGCGGAAGCCTTCGCGGAAGTTGCCTGCCCCAAGGGCGCTCAGGTGCTGGCCATTGATCTGCCTGAACACGGGGAACGAAAAGGCGAAACCGGCTTTGACCCGTGGCATGTGGTGCCGGAGCTGCGGGAGGTTATGGCGTATCTCCGGCAGCGGTGGACGCACGTTTCTCTTCGCGCCAACAGCATCGGGGCGTGGTTTTCTATGCTGGCCTTTCTGGACGCGCCGGAACAGGCGTTGTTTGTTTCGCCGGTGCTGGACATGCGGCAGTTGATTCGAAACATGATGCTCTGGGCGTCTGTGGAGGAAACCCGGTTAGAGCGGGAGGGCGAAATCTCCACCGACTTTGGTGAAACGCTTTCCTGGGACTATCTCCAATACGCGAAAGCGCACCCCATCGTAAAATGGACGGCCCCCACGGCAATTTTGTATGCCGGTCAGGACAACCTGACCGGCCGGGAGACGGTGGACGCTTTTGTCAGCCGTTTTGACTGTAGGCTGACCGTTATGGAAACCGGCGAGCATTGGTTTCATACACCGGAGCAGCTCAATATCCTGAAAAGCTGGGAGAATGTCAATACATGATTCGGGAAATTTGCAGGGACGAGGGTTTTCTCGCCCAAAAGGCTGAATCGGCCACGATGGACGATCTCAAGTTCGCCTAAAAACCTCGAGAAAAAACCTCCGGTTGAAAAATTCAACCGGAGGTTAAATTATAGAAGCGAAAAGTCAAATACGCTTCCATTGCGGCCCTTCCGGGTATCGGGTATACTGATACTCAGGAAGGGCCTTCCTCAAGAAAGCGAGGAATCAGAATGGAATTATCAATTGGGAAAAACATTCAGAATAAAAGAAAAACCATGGGGCTGACGCAGGATCAGCTTGCCACGGCGCTTGGCGTGTCCATTGCGGCGGTGTCAAAATGGGAAACGGGCGGTGCGTATCCGGATATTACCCTGCTCGCCCCGATCGCCCGGCTGCTTGGCGTTACGGTTGACGATCTGCTGGGCTTCGAGCCGCAGCTGTCGGAGAATCAGGTCATGGAGCTCTGCGAGAAGTGCGCAAAATTATTTGAGTCCTCCAATTATGAAAGCGCAGTGTCCTTCGGAGAAAAGAACATCCGGGAATATCCGAACAACCAGCTCTTAAAGCTGCGAATGGGCAATGTTTTTATGATGCACACTCCCTGCGCGCGAACGGAGGACGAGGCCACCGATTTGTTAAGCCGCGCGGAAACCCTGATGCGGGAGGCAGCCGAAAGCGAGAATATTCAGATCCGCGAAGCCGCGCTGCAGGGGCTGAGCGCCCTGCTGATGCAGCAGGAAAGGTACGAGGAAGCGCTGAAGGCGCTTGACGGCATCCACAGCTCGGAAATCGAGCCGAATCAAATGAAAGTCTCCATCTACTATGCCATGGGAGATTACGAAAAGTCAAAGCAGGTGGCGCAGTATTTGCTTGCCACGCATGCGTTTGGCTGCAATATTGCCCTCGGCACGCTCTCCAAGATTGCAAAAAAGAAGCGTGATTATCCGCTTGCGCTGCGGATGGAAAACTTAAGCCTGCAGCTTTCGCAAATGTTTGACAAAGATAAGCTCTACGGTCAGGACTTGAATCACTATCTGATGATTGCGCAGTGCCATGCGGAGCAGAAGCAGGAACAGGAAACGCTGGATGCGCTTGGAGCGTTTTTGAAGTGCGCGCAGATGCCCGCGGGCCATGATGCGGTAAAGGCAAGCCCGTTCTTCGACAGCATCGAGATGAGCGAAACACATCAATCAAAAAGCTACTTGAATCACTGCGTCCGTGAGATGATAAACGGAAACCCGGCATTTGATTTTTTGAGCGGCAATCAGGAGTTTCAGGATATTTTAGCCGCGCTGGAACAACTTCCGGAATAACTATTGACAAAGAGCCGAAATAATTTCAGTTTAAATGAAGGGGTGACACCCCATTGCGCTCAATGGACATTCCGATGCATTCAAATTAGTTATGGGGTGGATATTGTTCCCTGTCTGAAACGACATCTGTTACTGTGACATGTGGATTGTGATATTTTTTTCGCTCCCGCGTAAATTTCGGGAAATTGATTGCCTGCTTTGGACAGAAGGAAATACATGCCATGCACTGGCTGCATTGATGTAGAAAAGTCGGTTTGCCATTTTCAAAACTGATATTATGGCAGGGGCAGACCTTGGCGCACAGTCCGCAGGAAATGCAGTCATCCCAGACAGAAAAGTATTTGTCGTTTGATGGGCAATGCTCAATAAACTTCTGCATCTTTCGTGGTGCGAGCCATCGCGTCATTGCATTGGCGTGAGGATGATTTCGCAGCTTCTTTTCAGCAACTTCTTGTGCAATGTATTGAAGCTGTTTTTCGGTTTTCGGGACGCGCTTGTCAGGATTAGGAAACGGCGGATACATAGCCACATAATTGGCAACACTGTACACTTTCTCTCCATAGGAAAGTGTGCAGTGCTTTTCTTGCAGCAGTTCCTCCAGTTTATCCTGACAGCCTCCGTTGATCAACCCCGGCGTGGAAACCGCAAAAATGTATGCCTTCGGATTCAGCTTTACCTGCTCTACAAAATCGATCGCATACGCTGGCATTGTCCAGTGATGTACAGGGAAAATAAAACCAATTCTATCAGCGTCTTCTGACGGAACATCCTTTGGGTCGCATCGCATTGAGATGATTTCGGTATCACCTAGGTTCTCGGCAATGACCTGTGCCGCGCGAAGGCTGTTTCCTGTTCCTGTAAAATAGTAGATCACATTTTTCATAATATCGCCTCACAATTGTAGATGTCTCACTTGTGACATTTCATTATTTTTATTATAATGAGTCTGCAACAGTAATTCAATATTTCAGGAACAAGTGCTACATCTGGCCATTTTTGAGACACTTGAAGGAGGCAACATGAAAGATACACGAAATCCAATTGCTTTACGTTCCAAGGAATGGTTGGCGAATGCCCTTTTGGAGATAATGAAAAACAAACCATTTCGGGAGATCAGTATTTCAGAGATTGCCGAGAGAGCCGATTTGTCCCGCCGAACTTTTTATCGTTCTTTTTCCTCAAAAGAGGAAGTGATTTGCTTTCACCTGCAGACAATCTGGCACACAGGAGTGTTAAAGCTTTCCACTGATGAAGATCACAGCTATTATCATACGATTCGTTGGTATCTGGAGCTTTGGTATGAGCATCGGGAACTGGCTCTTTTGCTTTACCGCAACGATTTGATATCGCTGTTATTGCAGGAATACAACCATCTGTTTCGTGAAGTTTACCTGATGCGTAAAGGCAATTATCCTTTGGCTAAGCGATCAGAGGCAATGAAGTATGCTCTTTCATACAGTGCCGGAGGCCTCTTAAATGTCCTCTGGCAATGGACAAGCGAAGGAATGCAGAAATCACCTGAAGAAGTTGCTAATCTGTTATTGGTTGCCATCCAGCTGCCTGATAGGGAGTAACACTAAATTACAAATTCAAGTTTTCTTGCGTGTTTATAAATAATCAGATCGTGTCGCCATTTTAACTGCGAAGCTCAAAGGAAAGGGAGCCCCCCAATTGTGCTCACAATTTTACTGTTGTTTTAGCAGTCGCAATTCGTAAAATTGTCGTACCCAAGCCGGATGTTTTTTATATATTCTTTTGGATCGGCGATTCGCAACAGCGTTCTTTTGCCAATGTGTCTGTCCATGATTGCCAATATCTTAATAATATAGTTTTCAGACTCCAATGCAGTTTGAACAGGCATGTTACGAAATTGAAATACTGCGTCTAAGAAGTCCGTTTCACAATAAGTGCAGTCAGTATCCCATTTTGGATTTGCTTATCCTCGCCGTCCTGTCGTATTTTAAGGAAAGCCGTAAGGCGGACGAACAGCTCAAAACAAAGCGGGATCAGATCGAAGGCGAGCTGCCCCGGTTTGTGGCGACCGTGGAGCAGAGCCTAATGGCCAGCCGGGACGTGCTGGCGATGCTGGAAGCCTACAAGAAAAACGCCGGTCCCGCCTTCGCCCATGAGCTGGACGTGCTGACGGCCGACATGCGCTCCTCCTCCTACGAGGCGGCGCTTACCCGGTTCGAGGCAAGGTTCAATTCCCCCATGCTTTCCGACGTGGTGCGCGGGTTGATCGGCGTCCTGCGCGGCGACGACAGCGTCGTGTATTTTCAGATGCTGTCCCACGATTTCAAGGCGCTGGAACTTCAGCGCTTAAAAGGCCGGGCACAGAAGATCCCGCCGAAAATCCGTGTGTTTTCCTTCGTGATGCTGATGTGTTTTCTTTTGACCTATATGGTCATCATCGCGGTGCAGATCATGGATTCTCTCGGCACCATGTTTTAACAAGGAGGGTTTTGTATGG
>UREO01000099.1 GCA_900546895.1 uncultured Oscillospiraceae bacterium | reverse complement strand
AGTAAAACAGTTTAAAGCGGAATCCAAGCGCCTTTTGGATTTGATGATTAATTCCATTTATACCCATCGCGAAATTTTTATGCGCGAGCTGATTTCCAATGCCAGCGACGCCATTGACAAGCTTTATTACCGGACGCTGAGCGACGGCGACACCGGGCTGAACCGGGATGATTTCTGCATTCAGATTATTCCGAATAAAGAAAACCGCACGCTGACCATTACTGACAACGGCTGCGGCATGACGAAAGAGGAGCTGGAAAACAACCTTGGCACCATTGCCAAGAGCGGTTCTCTGAATTTTAAAAAAGAAAACGAGCAAAAGGAAGATATTGAAATCATCGGCCAGTTCGGAGTGGGCTTCTATTCCGCGTTCATGGTCAGCGAAAAGGTAACCGTCGTCAGCAAGCCGTACGGCGGGGAAGAGGCCTACCGCTGGGAAAGCAGCGGCACCGCGGGCTACACGATGGAGCCTTGTGAAAAGGAAGGCCACGGCACCGAAATCATTCTGAAGATTAAGCCGAATACGGACGACAACAATTACGACGAGTATCTCGATCCTTACACCCTCCGGAACCTTGTCAAGAAGTACTCCGATTACATCCGTTACCCTATTAAAATGGACGTAGAAAAAAGCCGCCTGAAAGAGGGCAGCAAGGAGGAATACGAAACCTATACCGAGAACGAAACGCTGAACAGCATGGTTCCCATCTGGCGGAAAAATAAAAATGAGATCACCGAAGACGAGTACAATGAGTTTTACAAGAGCAAATTTATGGATTATGTCAATCCGATGAAGGTGATCCATTCCAGCACCGAGGGTACCGCAACCTATAACGCCCTGATGTTCATTCCCGCCAAGGCGCCGATGAATTTTTACACCCGCGATTATGAAAAGGGCCTTCAGCTCTACTCCAACGGGGTGCTGATCATGGACAGGTGCGCGGACCTGCTGCCGGATTATTTCAGCTTTGTGCGAGGACTTGTCGACTCTCAGGACCTTTCGCTGAATATTTCCCGCGAAATGCTGCAGCATGACCGCCAGCTGAAAATCATCGCCGGACGTCTGGAAAAGAAAATCAAGTCCGAACTGGAAACGATGCTGGAAAACGAGCGTGAAAAATACGAGGAATTTTTCAAGAATTTCGGTCTGCAGCTGAAGTACGGTATTTATCAGGATTACGGTATGCATAAGGATGTTCTGCAGGACCTGCTGCTGTTCTACTCTTCTAGCGAAAAGAAGCTGGTCACGCTCAAGGAATACGTTTCCCGTATGAAGGAGGACCAGAAATATATTTACTACGCCTGTGGCGAAACCACGGATAAAGTGGATATGCTCCCGCAGACCGAAGCCTTGAAGGACAGGGGCTACGAAATCCTCTATCTGACCGACAATGTGGACGAGTTCGCCTTGCGGATGCTGATCAAGTACGACGACAAGGAGTTCCGCTCCGTTTCCGCCGACGATCTGGGGTTGGAAACCGAGGAGGAAAAGAAGGAAGCCGCAAAGCAGGTGGAGGAGAACAAGGATCTGCTGACCTTTATGAAGGATTCCCTTGGCGGCAAGGTCAAACAGGTCATTCTGTCGCAGAAGCTGAAAACACACCCGGTATGCCTTTCCACCGACGGCGCGATCTCCATCGAGATGGAAAAGGTGCTTAACGCTATGCCTACGGATGAGAAGGTCACAGCGCAAAGGGTGCTGGAAATCAACGCGAATCATCCGGTTTTTGCGAGGCTCCGCGAGCTTTACGAAAACGATAAAGATACCTTAAAGGAATACGCTTCCCTGCTGTATACACAGGCCTTGCTGATCGAGGGCGTCAGCATCGACGACCCGGTCGCGTTTTCCAATCAGATCTGCGGCCTGATGACAAAATAAACACAGACTAGGCCTTGTTTGTAAATTAAAAACCGAAAAAATAATTGCAGCAATTTCATTTTCAGTTTGCGGGAAAAACACAGTCTTGTTGCAGAATCAACCGGAAATACTGTAATATTTTACAAGTGAAAGCACCGGGAGTGGAATTTCTATCCGCTTCCGATGCTTTTGCTCGTTTTGCGCAGCTAAATCAAATTGTCCACATACTTGAATGCGAAGCGCCTTGCCCTCGGCAAGCGTCCATAGCATTCGCGCGCCGTTTGCTCCGCATAGTCCGTCATCCTTTTTCTTTCCTTTTCCGTGATTCCCTGACGGCTGAACCGGGCCTTCAGCGCAAGGCCGCTGATTTCCTCACTGATTTCTCCGTCGTATTCCGTGAGCTTTGTAAGATAGGCATAGACCGCGATTGCGGCCCTGTTGACGTCTGTGTGCGCAAATAATTTCAAACGGTGTGCTAATGCGATTCTGCGCTTTAACGCCGTACAGGCAAGCAGAAAGGCGATAGAAGCAATGATAAGGACAAGCGGCAAGGCGGAATTGCTCAGATCCGGGTTCCCCTGCGGCCCCGTTCCGGGGGCGGAGCTTGCGGACGGAGACGATTCGGTTTGCGCGGGCTGGGAAGAAGCGGTTTCCGGCTCGCTCTGCACTGCGCTTTCCGCGGATGGATTGTCGGATTCCGCGCTGGGAACGGGGGGCTGGTTCACCGGATTGTTGTCCTGTGTCAAATTCCTGGCCGGATTGAAACCGGGCGTGACGTCGAACGGCTGCCAGCCCAGCCCCGGGGAGTAAAGCTCTACCCAGGCGTGCGCCCGGCTGTCGGGGATATCCGCCCAGCCGTCGCTCCCCGCGTTCAGATAATCGCCGGACGTGACGATATAGCCTTCCGCGTAGCGGGCCGGAACGCCCATAGCCCGCAGCATCACGGCGGCGGCGGTAGCAAAATGTACGCAGTAGCCCTCGTGGCTCTCCGACAGGAAATAGTCGGCGAAGTCCCTGCCCTTCGGCGGTTTTTGCGGCGAAAGGGTATAGTAGCAGTGGTCGCTCAGATAGCGTTTGACTGCATTGGCAATGCTGTCTACGGACGAATAAGAGTAGGAACTGGCTAAGTCCTGTACAAAGAATCCGTTCAGCCGCTCGTCCTGCTTCATCAGGCTTACTGTCTTTTCTCTTGCACCCTGCGGCAGCTGCGTATATTGGTCGTATAGAAAAAGCCGGTACTCCTGTTCCTTACGGACAAAAGTGCTTGCTTCTCCCTCCGCTTTGTTCAAAAGATCGTTAGAAAAAGTGTGTTGATAATAATCCGCAATATTGGAGAAATTCAGGGTGTCCGACCGATAGGCTAAGGAGCTTCTCGAACTGTACGAGGAATTTGGCGGCAGTAACAGCAGCATGTCCAGAGGAGTGGTTTTGGCTGCATTTTCGGACAGAGCATATGCGTAAAGGCTGTATTCTCCGGTGCCGAAAAGAGCGCCGGAGCGGATAAACGCATCGTTGATAAACCGCACGCCAGAAATCTGCTGTGGGGTAGTGGTCAGGTTGTACGGCGCGTAAATGCACTGCTTTGCCGCCGCGATATTTTGAACCTGAATCCCAAACGGACGAAAGTCCGGGGTGTTTCCGCGGCGGGACAAGGAGGCGTACTCCCCGGATAGGTTCTGAACGTTCAGTCCGTCCAGCTTTTGGTTGATGCCGGTGTAGTCGGAATCCGGCAGCAGCTCCCAGCTTGAGCCGGTATAGACGCTTCCTGCAAAGCTTTTCAGGTAGAGGGGATACGGCTGGTCCGTCTTGACGCGCAGGGCTGTTTTTCCGGTAAATTCTACTTTTCCGGCGCCGGACAGGTCCACATGGGAAACGTTTCCGGCAAAGGCTTTGCCGCCGTTCAGAAAGGTGCCGTCCGTCACAGTGCCAATCAGCTCCGTGCGCAGCTTTTCCGCCCCTTCCGGATGTCGGTAGCTCTGCGGGGGAAACGTGCTCATAATCAGCGCGAAGCTCAGCAGGACCGCCGGAATCATCAGCAGGCCGCTTCGGGACGATGCCGCGTCGTTTCTGACGGAAAAGCCTTTCGCTTTGGCGGAGCGCTTCTTTTTTTCGGCGGACAGGCGCGTCAGGATCAGCAGCGTCCAGCAGAGAAACAGCAGAAGCACGGCGGGGAAATACGGCGTGATCGTAAAGGCCAGCGCCGCAAGTAAAAAGGGAAACGTGGACAGAAAGGCCAGCCAGAAGCTCTTCCGTTTGATGACGGCGTTGCTCATCAGGCCCGTGACGGGAAACAGTACAAACAGCACAAACAGCGTGCATAGCTGGGAATACTGTGCCGCCGGAGCCAAAACAAGGTAAATGGGAAATTCAAAGTCGGAATGCTCCGCATAGGCGGTCATCATCCGGTTGACGGTGATGAGGAAGCCCTGAAAAATCAATTGGCGCAGGTACCAGACCGCCGCGCAGTATGCCAGACAAACGATCAACAGCAACAGGGGCTGAAAGCGTTTGAAGGAATCGATCAGCGCGAATACGGCGGTAAACAACAGGGCGTAGGATAAAACCGTCAGGGGAAACACAGGGAGCGCAAAGGCGGAAATAAAACACCAGCCCGCGCCGAAAACGCCGGACAGAATCAACATCAGGCGGAACAGAGTGTTTCTTACAGGCGACGGGGTCTGTCCGCTCAGGCGGGGCGGGGAGATTTTCAGGCCGGGGAAATCCGGCAGATGATTTTCAGTATTCATGCGGCTCACCTGTTCCTTCATAGAATCAGGCCGGAAAGGCACTGCTGAATTTTTTCAGGATAGACCGTTATCACGTCCGCGTTCATCGCGCGCAACGCGTCCGCCAGCCGGAGCTGTTCGTCGTCCGTTTCTCCTCCGACAGCCAGCACGGTGATCTTTTCCCCGTTCGGCCGGTCGCAAAGCTCCGTAAGCGCTTCGGTCAGTTTTCCCGTGATATAAACGGCGTGGGAAAAGCTTCCGGCGTCCTGCTCCGTTTTGCTGCGGGACTTCAGGACATACGGCTCTTCGCGGTAGGACTGCGCGGAAAGCAGGCTGTTCAGCAGAGAGGCCAGATCCTCGTCGCTTTGAATCAGCGATGTGTGCAGCCGGTCCTCTTCTTTTCCGTACCATTCGATTCGATGGATGATCTGGTTTTCCGTAAAGAAATGCGACAAAGAGGCGGCTGTTTCCATCAGTGCGTCCAGTACCTCCCTGTCCGGGGAGAGCAGCTCCAGCAGCACCAGAATCCCGCTGTTGACCGGAAGGCTGAACTCCTTGACCATCAGCTCGTCCAGCTTGGAGCTGAGCTTCCAGTGGATGCTGCGCAGGCGGTCGCCGCTGCGGAACGCGCGCACATCGAAAATTTCAGACGGATCGTCTCCTGGCTTTTCTTCCGAGTAGGTGTTGCTTTCGGTGCCCGCGGCCGCCGTCATATCGATGAAAGAATCAATCGGATGTACCCGGGGAGCGACAAAGCATTCGGCCTGAAGGTCCGGTTTCCGGCTGATACGAAGGATTCCGAGGGGGTCATAGTACTGAAGCTGCGTCAGCTTTACCGAGACACGGCCGCAGTAACGGGACTGCAGCCGGTATTCCGCGGTCTGCTCCGAGCGGGCATTCACCGGCGTGAACAGGGTTTGTTCCTGCCTTTCGCCGGTAAGAGAGTTTACGCAGGAGAAGTGCAGCTTTGCGCGGAGCAGGGGAAAAGCGGACGCGTTTTTCAGGGTAATATACAGAGAAAATTCCTGGTTTTTGTACGGGGTGACATTCTGCGCCGCCAGCACCGCTGTTGTTCTGCGTGCGGCGAGCGCCAGAAACAGCCACGAGAAGAACGGCAGGATGAGAATCAGCACCAGCGTGAAGAAGGCCAGATATTCTTTAAAAAAGAGAAAGAACAGAATTGCGGCGGCAAGCACGGCGCAGTAGGCGGCACGGCAGCGGAACATGGCGCGCCCCTATTTCTGCGCGACGGCGGGCGCGGGGACATCCCTTAAAATGTCCCTGAGCAGGCCGGCTGCGGTCACATTGCCTATTTTCGCCTGTGGTTTCAGAATCATCCGGTGCTCCACCACGTCGGTGAAGACGGACTGCACGTCCTTTGGGACCACATAATCCCTGCCGGAAAGGTAGGCGTTCGCCTGCGCCATTTTGACGAGCGCGATGGAGCCGCGCGGGCTCGCGCCCAGCCGGATCAGGCCGTTTTCACGGGTCGCGCCCACCAGCCGGGCAATGTATGCGTACAGATCGTCTGAAAGGTAAACGGTGTCCGTCTCGTTCTGCATGGCGATGATTTCCCGCTCGTCGGCGGCTTTGCGGACCAATCCCAGCGGGTCCTCGCCCTGCTTGCGCTTCAAAATTTCCACTTCGTCGCGCAGCTCGGGGTACCCCATGGTCAGCCGCACCATAAAGCGGTCGAGCTGGGAATCCGGCAGCATCTGCGTACCCACCGAGCCGATGGGGTTCTGGGTCGCAATTACGATATAGGGCTTCGGGGTGGGGTGGGCGATTCCGTCAACCGTGATGCTGCCTTCCTCCATGACCTCCAAAAGCGCGGACTGCGTCTTGCTGGAGGTGCGGTTGATCTCGTCGGCCAGAAACAGGTTGCACAGCGCCGCGCCGGGCTTGTACTCCAATAAGCCGGTCGCCTTGTTGTAGATGGAAAATCCCGTTACGTCGGTCGGCATTACGTCCGGCGTGAACTGGACCCGCTTGTAATCAAGGGACATTGCCTTGGAAAAGGCAAGGGCCAGCGTCGTTTTTCCAACGCCGGGGATGTCCTCCAGAAGGATGTGCCCCTGCGCCAGAATCACCATCAGCACTTTCCGGACAATCACGTCTTTTCCGACCACTGCTTTTTTAACCTCGTTGATGATTCGCAAAGCCTTTTCCTGCATTTTTAAAGCCACCGCCCCGTCTTTTTATTCTGTATTATTATAGTCGAAATCAATCCGTTATGCAAACCGGGTGTTTCTATTCCGAAAGAATTTTCTCTTGAAAAATTGCCGCTATAGGCGCAAAATAGAAGAAGCGAAGAATGGAGGCTGCGTAATGAAACAGAATATTGAAAAGCTGCAGAGCATGATTGACGAGAGCAAGCGTATCGTATTTTTCGGAGGAGCCGGTGTTTCCACCGAAAGCGGAATTCCGGATTTCCGCAGCGTGGACGGACTCTACCACCAGCATTACCGCTATCCGCCCGAAACGATGCTGAGCCACAGTTTTTACGAAACGCATACGAAAGAATTCTACGATTTTTACCGGGCCAAGATGCTTTGCCTGACCGCAAAGCCGAACGCCGCCCACAAAAAGCTTGCCGAGCTGGAACGGGCGGGAAAACTGACCGCGGTGGTCACGCAGAATATCGACGGCCTGCACCAGACGGCGGGGAGCAAAACGGTCTACGAGCTGCACGGCTCTGTTCACCGCAACTACTGCCGGCGCTGCCATAAGCTTTATGACGCGGAATTCATCCTGAACAGCACGGGGATTCCGACCTGTACCTGCGGCGGCACCGTTAAGCCGGATGTGGTGCTGTACGAGGAAGGCCTCAACCAGCGCACGCTTTCCGGCGCGGTGGAGGCGATTGAGCGCGCGGACATGCTGATCATCGGCGGGACTTCCCTTGCGGTTTATCCGGCGGCAAGCCTGATCGACTACTACGGCGGGGACCGGCTGGTCCTAATTAACCGTACCAGTACCCCGCAGGACCGCAACGCCAATCTGGTGATTCAGGGCAGCATCGGTGAGGTGCTTGACAAAGTCAAAGTGTGACCTTAGAAAGTTTGCCGCCTTTTGATCCTTGTCACCCTCCGCGAGGGAGGGCGGCGTACCCGGCACGCCGGAGGGAGTAAAGCGGAAGAAAGCCCGGAAGAACGTGATTCTTTTCGTTCTTCCGGGCTTTTGTGCAATTGTTTTTGGAAAGCCGTTCCGCGTCTGTTTATCCTTTGACCGCGTCGTCGTATATTTTATTCAGCTCCTCGTATTGGGGAGAGACGATCATGCTGACGTAATTTCCGTTCTGGTTGACGCTGCATTTTTTCAGCATCGCGTATTCCTCCGGCAGATAGTCCTTCATTTCGGTTTCCTTCTGCTGGTAGCGGGCGTCCAGTTTCTCCTTGATCCGCTTGGCCGCGTCGGCGTCCTTTCCCTCCAGAAAGATGATCTCGTCGCCCTTGATGCCGGTCGAATCGACATAGGCGGCAAACTGCTTGACGTCTGCGGTGTCAATTCCGTAATTCGGCATCAGGTCCTCGGCGGAATACTCCGTCATTTCCTTATTGGAGAGGACCGCCTTCATATCCGTCATCACCTTGGTCAGGTCGGCCTGTTTTGTTCCGCCGCCGCACGCGGCCAGGGAACAAAGCATTGCCGCGGCGAGCAGCAATGATAAAAGCTTTTTCATCGGTATTCTCCCTTATTTTACAGTATGTGTCAAAATGTAATCAATCCATACCTGACAGGCCTTGTCCGTAAAATGGATTCCCAGATCGTTGGGGTCGCTGCAGTATTCGGGAATCAGGTTCCCGTCGCTGTTACGCATGACCGACGCAACGTCAATGTAATAATAGCCGTTCTTTTTACACATTTCCGCCAGCTTCGCGTCGTAAGCGGAAAGATTCGGATTGTTCAGGGTCGTCATCTGCTGCTCCTTGATGATGGGGGTCGCGGACTGAACGAACAGCTTGGCGTCCGGGGATTTTTCCTGAATCCTCGCAAGAAGCTTGGACATGTTTTCTACGGAACCGTCAATACCGTACAGGGCCAGGTCGTTGGCTCCCAGCATAATGTAAACTTTTTTCGCGCCCATCGCCGCAACATTGTCTTCCAGAAGCGCCTTTTTTCCGTTATAAAGCGGATGGATGGAAGAAGTGCCAAGGGGCTTCAGCGCGTTGCCGCTGCCCATACTGCCGGCGGCCAAAAACTGGGCTTTTCCAAAGAAGCCCGCCTCTGTTTTGCGCTTCACGGTGACGTAGTTTTTCAGCTTCAGGGAGACGGAATCCCCAATAAAGACCGCGTCGTCAAGGTAGCTTGCGTCCACTTTGGCGCTTTCCTGCACCGCAGCGGAATTTTCCGGCTGAGAGGATGCGGGCGGCGCCACCGAGGAGGCCTCCTGTGAGCTTACCGCGGAAGAAGCCGCGCTTTGCACCGCGGAACTCGCGGGGGCGGTGCTGGAAGCGGTTTGCTTATTTCCGCCGCAGCCGGATAAAAGCAGCAGCCCGGCCGTCAGAAGGGCCAGTCCCCTTCTGCTGTTATTTTTATTATGATTCATCTTAGCACCTTCTAATCAACAAGTAAAATTAACACAAACAGTATAGCATATGTATGACCGTATCACAACAATTGTTACAAAATATGACAGGAAGATATCCCATCGATTCCAACATAAAAAATGAGCAGCGCTCTGCGGCGCTGCTCATTCCGTCTGATGTTAGGGAGATTTCCGTAATCCTATCTGTTCTCAAAGCT
>UREO01000098.1 GCA_900546895.1 uncultured Oscillospiraceae bacterium | reverse complement strand
CATTATCGCCACCCTTATTTCCATGGTGGTTTCCTTCCTGCTGACCTTCTTCACCTTTAACGAGCAAAACCGCGGCGCCGTTTCGGCAGCCGGCGGAAACGGCGCCGACGGCCTGATGATTCATTCTCCTCTGAAAGGAAAAACCGTCAAGCAGGAAAACGTGCAGGACGCGTCTTTTGCAAAAGGCGTTCTGGGAAAAGGAATCGCGATTTTGCCTTCGGAGGGAAAGCTGGTCGCTCCGTGTGACGGGATCGTTTCCAACCTGTTTTCAACTGGCCATGCGCTCGGCATTACCAGCGACGACGGATGCGAGATTTTAATTCACGTGGGAATCGACACCGTCCGGCTGAACGGCAAATATTTTACAATCCGGACGAAGCAGGGCAACAGGGTTAAAGAGGGCGACGTATTGGTGGAATTTGATATTGACGCCATCACAAAGGAAGGCTACAGCCTGATTACCCCCGTACTCGTCACCAACAGCGACGACTATTTCGATATCGTTGAAACCACCAGTGAAAGTGTCGATTATCTGGAGCAGCTGATCCGGGTACTGCCCAACAAAAAGGAAACCACCGGAAAATTGGCGGAGGCTTAAATGAAAACTGAAAAAAACACAGAGCTCTATTCCAGAATCAGGGGCGTTTTGATTGGCGGCGCTTATGGGGATGCCATGGGAATGCCCACGGAGTTCTGGACACAGGAGCACATCCGCTCCAGATTCCCGCAGGGAGTCGGCGGGCTTCTTCCCTCTCAGCCGGACGATTTTTTCGGCAGGAGCATGCCGGCCGGTGAGATTACGGACGACACCATCAATACCGTCATGATTGCAGACATGATCGCGGAAAATCACGGTGCGATCAATACGGAAAGCTATCTTAAAAGGCTCATCAAATGGAAAAACGAATCGGAGGTGGCCGCTCTTGTATGCGGCCCCAGCACCTTAAAGGCTCTGGAAGCGATCGAGCGGGGCGTGTCCGTGGAAGTTACCGGAAAGCTCGGTACCACGAACGGCGCCGCAATGAAAATAAGCCCTGTGGGAATCCTGTCGGACTACCGCCGTCCCGAGGCTTTAATCAGCAGCGTAAGCGCGATCTGCAAGCCCTCTCACAATACCTCCATCGCCATTCAGGGTGCCAGCATTGTAGCGGCAATGGTCAGCTACGCCGTTTCAGGCGGAAACGACATCCGTGAAATGTGGGAGCTTGCGGAGAAGATCTCCTTGCTGGCAAAGCCGTGCGGATTCCAGATTCCGTCGGCTTCCCTCGCGGAAAGAATGAAGCTGGCGAGGAAAATGATTCAAAACCGCGCCCCTGCGGAGGCGATGAAAAACCTCTATGACGTCGTCGGCACCGGGGTGGAAACCATTGAGACCATTCCGTCCGTACTCGCCGTGATAGAACTGTCCGAGGGAGACCCCCTTGCCTCCGCGCAAATCAGCGCGTCGCTCGGCGGAGATACGGACACCATCGGAGCCATCTCCACGGCAATCTGCGGAGCGATGAATCCGGACTTTGCCGATTCCCTGGTCCGTGAGCTGGAAAACGTAAACCACCTTGACTTTGATAAGCTCAGCGACCGGTTGTATCCTTTCTCTCCTTACGCATAAAGAGTCCAAAAAGAACAGGCAGCCCCTTGGTCGGGGCTGCCTGTTCTTTTTGGAACGATCCTGCTTAATCCTTCGGCTTCATGGTCGGGAACAAAAGCACGTCGCGGATGGACGCGCTGTCGGTCAGGAGCATGACCAGCCGGTCGATGCCCATGCCCATGCCTCCGGTCGGCGGCATGCCGTACTCCAGAGCGGTCAGGAAATCCTCGTCGATCATATTGGCTTCTTCGTCGCCCGCGGCGCGCAGCTCCATCTGGTGCATAAAACGGCCGCGCTGGTCGATCGGGTCGTTCAGCTCGGAGTAGGCGTTCGCCAGCTCACGGCGGGTAATAAACAGCTCAAACCGCTCCACCAGCTCCGGGCAATCCTGCCTGCGCTTGGTCAGCGGAGAGACCTCCACCGGATAATCGTAGATAAAGGTCGGCTGCAGGAGATGTTCCTCCACCTTTTCCTCAAACACCAGCGACATGATATCGCCCCATTTGTCGGTGCTCTTGGTTACAAGCCCCAGCTCCTTCGCGACCGCTTTCGCCTTTTCGGTGTCGCCCTTGAAGGAGAGAAAATCAATTCCCGCGTATTCCTTGATCGCGTCGTTCATGGAGAGGCGCTTGAACGGCAGGGCCAGACTGACGTCCTCGCCCTGATAGGTGATCTGATCGGACCCGCACGCCTTCACGGCGCACTCGTGAATCATATTTTCGGTAATTTCCATCATCCCGCGGTAATCCGTGTACGCTTCGTAAAGCTCGATGGTGGTGAATTCCGGGTTGTGTTTGACATCCATTCCCTCGTTGCGGAAAATACGGCCGATTTCGTAGACGCGCTCCATCCCGCCGACGATCAGCCTTTTCAGGTGCAGCTCCGTCGCGATCCTTAAGTACATATCGATGTCAAGCGTATTGTGATGCGTAACAAACGGCCGTGCGGTGGCCCCGCCCGCAATGTTGCTGAGCACGGGCGTCTCCACCTCAATATAGGATTTTTCATCCAGAAAGTTGCGGATGGTCTTCATGACTTCACTGCGCTTGATAAAGGTATCTTTCACCTCCGGGTTGACGATCAGGTCGAGGTAGCGCTGGCGGTAGCGCAGGTCGGTATCCTTCAGCCCATGGAATTTTTCCGGCATGGGCAGCAGCGATTTGGAGAGCAGCTTTATTTCTTTGGCGTGAACGGAAATTTCTCCCCTGCGGGTTTTAAAAACATATCCCTTTACGCTGACAATGTCGCCCAGGTCCCAATAGCTTTTCAGGTCGTTATAGCTTTCCTCGCCCACCTGGTCGATTTTCAGGTAAACCTGTATCCTGCCGGTACGGTCGTGGATATCCAGAAAACTCGCCTTGCCCATATCGCGCCAGCTCATAACGCGGCCGGCGATGCATACGTCGCTGTTTTCCAGCTTTTCAAAGGACTGGCGGATTTCCTGCGCGGTCGTATCCCGCGGGCAGACCGTAATGGCAAACGGATCCCTGCCGGCCTGCTGAAGCGCGGTCAGCTTATCCCTGCGTATCTGCAGCAGTTCGCTGACATCCTGCTCCGGCTGGCAGGTTTCCTTCGTCTCATTGATTGTTTCGCTCATTTGTAACTCTCCTAAATCATAAATTCACTCCCGCTGAAAAACGTTATTTGGAGATGGTCAGAACCTCGTATTCCATCGTTCCGGCGGGAACCTCAACTTCAATTTTATCGCCGATGCCGTGGCTCAGAAGGGCTTTTCCGACCAGCGATTCATCGGAAATGTTTCCGTTCACCGGGTCTACCTCGTTCGAGCCGACAATTTTATAGTTGACGACATTGCTGTTTCCGGTCGAGGGATTTGTCACCCTTACCTCCACCTTTGAGCCGATATGGATATTCTCATTGCTGAGCTCGTCTTCGTCGATCACTTTAACATTTTTCAGCATGACCTCAATATCCGCAATACGGGCCTCCACGATCGCCTGATCGTTTTTCGCCTCGTCATATTCGCTGTTTTCAGACAAGTCGCCGAAGGAAAGAGCAACCTTGATTTTCTCCGCCACTTCCTTGCGTTTGACGCTTTTCAGCTCTTCCAGCTCGTTTTCAAGCTTTTCAAGGCCTTCTTTGGTCAGGATTACCTGTTTAACCATAAATAATAACCACCTTTTCAATGCAATTACTTGCACTTTTTCTACAGCGTTTCCCCTTACAATGGCAGAATAATTTCGTGTTCCTCCTCCGCTTTCGGCGGGGGAGGAACACCCTTCCACCTGTCACTGTAAACAGGATTGCTATATTTTTCTATAATAAATACATTATAGTGATGCCGTACCGTTCTGTCAATAAAATCCGCCCCGGCGGGCGGATTTTCCAGAAAAAGCAGGGATATGCAAACGCATATCCCCAAAACCGGTTCAGTCCGTCGCAGCTCCGCTTTCCGCCGATACCTCCGCAGCGGCGCCGGGGGCCTGGGAAACATTCGCTCCCTGCCGGATCAGCGCGGAAACCGCAGCCTGCAGCTGCGCGTCCTGACCGCCCGACAGCTGATTCTTCGCCAGCAGTTCGCGCTGGGCATCGGTAAGCGCTTTGCTGACATCCGCGTCAATCCCCTTGCCGTTAAACACATCGCCGTTCAGGGTCAGGTAATCCGCCACGGAAAGGATGATGGCCGACCCGTCGGAAAGCGGCATCACTTCATCCTTTGTACCGAAACCCGCCGTCTTTTCCCCGACAAGCAGTCCTTTTTTATAATCCTTGATATCGGACGCAAAAATTTCCGCCGCGCCAAAGGTGTTCCGGTCGACAATTACCGAAATGGGCAGGCTGACCTCATTTGCGCTGGAGGTGTACTCCACGGTGACCTTTCCATCCTTATTCTTGTAGCTGACCGTATTGCCCGCGGGCAAAAGCGTGTCCAGCATGGCGGCCATCCCGCCGACGCTTCCGCCGGAATTGTTTCTGAGGTCGACAACAATGCCCGCCGCGCCTTCCTTGATGCGCCGGGCGAGCAGCGTGTTGAACTGCTCCGCGTTGTTATCGGTAAATTCGCTAATTTTCAGATAGGCCACGTTGCCGTTGATCATGGAAGAGGTAATCGTCCGCTCGGTATACTCCGCACGGGTCACGGTAATACTGAGCTTTTCCGTTTTCGTCTCCGTCCCGGCGGAAGCCCCGGCGTCCTCCGTCCTGCGCAGGATTCCGAACTTCACTTTGGAGCCGGAAACGCCGTCCAGCTTGTTGAGCGCGTCGCCGTAGGTAATACGTGCGATCTCCTTATCATCCATGCTGACAATGGTATCGCCCTTTTTAATGCCGCTTTTTTCAGCGGGTGAATTCGGCATTACTTCAATGACTTCCATATTGCCGTCGTTGTCGCGGGCGGTCTTGATGCCCACGCCGATATTCTTTCCACTGTTTCCGCTGACATACGCCTTATATTTCTCCGCCGACAAATATTTCGCCTGCGGATCCCCCAGCCCGGCCACGTATCCGGCGCAGATGCCGTCGTTCAAAGCGGTTTCATCCACAGCGCCGATATAATTCTGCCTTGCCTTCTGGTCGATCTCGCTCAGCTTGGTATACATCGCCTGGCGCGCGTTGACATCCGCGACCTTCGTGTTGAAGTTTCTCATTGCGTAAACATAGGTGAGGGAAACCGTAATGGAGGCCGTAACGGCAACAAGGGCAACCGCCGCGCCCCAGCTCAGCTTTCTGCTCATATCGAATCAATCATTCCTTATTCTGGATTTTCCTTCCGCCTATTTGCTGAACCAGTTCAGCGGATTCTTGGCGACACCGTTCACGCGGATTTCAAAATGAAGATGCGCCCCCTGCGAATCTCCGGTATTGCCGACATAGGCGATCACCTGTCCCTTTTTCACCGTCTGTCCTTTGCTGACCGCCACGCTGCTGCAATGAGCGTACAGGGTGGAGTACCCGCCGCCGTGGTCGATCGCCACCACGTTGCCGTACCCGCCGTAGCCGGTGCCGTAATTGCCCCAGCCGGCCATCATGACCTTGCCCGAATCGGCCGCAACAATCGGCTTGCCGTAAACGCCGGCGGAAGAAATGTCGATTCCCTTGTGCAGGCTGCCCCACCGGTAGCCGTAGCCGCTGGTAATATTGGTAACGCCCGGCAGAGGCCAGCCAAAGTTACCCTTGCTTACGTAGCCGCCGCTGCCGCCGGTTCCCTTCTGGGAAGCGTAATAGTCCTTATACCACTGGTCGATTGCGGTGTCCGCTTTCTTGCGCTGCTCGGCCAGCTTCGCGTTCTCCTGGTTGGCGCTCGATTCGTTCTGGGAAATCGCCGCAATGACCGCCTTTGTTTCATTGACCAGCGAAGTGAGCTCGCCCTGCTTTGTGTCCAGTGCCACCCTCGCTTCGGCAACGCTTTTGCGGTTGGCCTCAATTTCCGATTTTTGTGCCTTAATACTGTCCATATCGGACTTCAGCGTATTGATCAAATTGGTGTCGTGCGTGGTAATGGCCTGAATCGCCTCCGTTTTATCCGCAAGATCCACCACGCTTTTAGCGCTGAGGATAATTTCAAGGTTGGACGCCTCGCCCGTCAGATAGAGCGCGCGCAGCCTTTGCTTGAGCTGTTCGTAATTCTCGTCGATATGTTTCTGCTTATCGGCGATCTGCGATTCCTTTTGGGAAATGTCGTTATCCAGAGTATTAATCTGCTGATTCAAAACGTCGATCTGGTTCTGCACGGTGCTTACCTGTGTGTCCAGCGCCGCTTTATACTGCTGCTTCTGGGCCTTGTCCGCTTTCAGCGTTTTCAGTTTGGCGGCAACCTCCGCCTGTTTTTTCTTCAGATCCGCCTGCTCCTTCTGCAGCTGGCTCAGGCTTTTGGCGGCGGACGCCGGCATAGCGACCTGAGGAGTAAAAATCATCGCCAGCGCCAAAACGACGGCGAGCAGTCCTTTGACCCATTTTCTACCAGCCAACGATCTCACCCCCTTCCTTTTTCAGATATTTGCTGATGGAAATCACTCCGCCCACAGCGCCGAACAGCATTCCGCCCAAAATAAACGCCAGGGTTATGCTCCACGCGAGGGGCTGTATGTCAACGGGAGAAAACATCATAATGGAGGTAATGGAGGTAATCATTTTATCGTAGAGTAAAAGCAGGATCAGGCTGGAAATCAGCCCCGAAAGGATTCCGATGATCATGCCCTCCACAATAAACGGGACGCGTATGAACCAGTTCGTCGCGCCGACGGACTTCATAATGCTGATCTCCACCCGCCGCGAAAACATGGTGACCCGGATGGTATTGGAAATAATAAACAGCGAAACCAGACTAAGCAGCAAAATAATCCAGAAGCCCACCATGGTAATCATCCGGTCCAGATTCGTCAGCTTCTGCGCCACGTCCGAATAATCGTTGATGCTCGCGACGCCGGAAATCTTCTGGATCTGCGCAGCGGTTTCCTTATACTTGGAAAGGTCCTTGAACGAAACCTTAAAAGCGTCCGGCAGCGGATTTTCTTTCCCGGTCATGCCCTGCAGCATCGTGCCGTCCTTATCGCCCAAAATATCCATATACTGCTGGATGGCGTCGTCCTTCGGCACGAATTCACAGGTTTCGATATTGTCGAGCTTTTTGATTTCTTCCCCGACCTTAATGGCGGAAAGCGTGGGCAGGTCCTGCGTCATATAAACCCTGACGGAATTACTACCCTCCAGCGTCTTCATCGCGGAATCGATATTATAGGAAAAAAGCACCGCCGCGCCCGTCAGCAGCAGACATGAAATCAGTACGCCGACGGACGCAAAGCTCATGGTGCGGTTGTTCCAAATGTTTTTGATGCCCTCTTTTATGAGGTACCCCAGCCCGTTAATCCTCATGGCGCGCCTCCCTCTGCGAAGCGGTGTCCGCCACGATGCTTCCGCCGTGGATTTCCACCACTCTGCGGTGGAAGTGCTTCACCAGCGAATGTTCATGCGTCACCATCAGGATGGTGGTGCCGCGGCGGTTGATCTCGTTGAGCAGGTCCACAATTTCAAAGGAAAGGGCGGGGTCAATGTTGCCCGTAGGCTCGTCCGCGATAATCAGCTTGGGGTTGTTGATCAGCGCGCGCGCAAGGCCAACCCTCTGTTGCTCTCCCCCGGAAAGCTCCGCCGGATGGCACATCGCCTTGTTCTGAAGGTCGACAAGACCCAGGATGTACGGAACCCGCTTGCGGATTTCCCTGTTGGTCGCCCCTACGATGTGCATGGCGAACGCCACATTGTCGAATACCGTCATATTGTCGATCAGCCGGAAATCCTGAAAGACGATCCCCATCGTCCGGCGCATATACGGCACGTCCCGCTTTCTCAGCGTGGAAAGCCTTCTGCCGTTAACGGTAATCTCTCCCTCGCTGGCTTTTTCCTCACACATAATTAGCTTGAGGAAGGTGCTTTTCCCCGCACCGGAAGAACCGACAATAAAGACAAACTCTCCCTTGTCCACTTTCAGGTTCACATCTTTGAGCGCTTTTGTCCCATTGGAATATGTTTTGCTTACATTCTGAAATTCTATCAATGTAATCGCTCCATTAAATTCATTCATACTGATCGATTTATAGCGTAAATCAAAGGTCAGGATAAGGATTCATTTTCCACAAAATCCACCATAAAAAACCAAAAAAACCAAAACCCATTGGCATGTTTACATAATACCAATGGGCAGCGGATTTATTGTTCCTATATAGAACTAATTTGTAATAAATCTGTAATATTTCTGATTTCTTTTTTCATTTCCCTGTCAGAATTTAACTGGGTTGGAAGAAAGATACTTCTTGACCATCAGAGCGACCTTGAAAACAATGGCGTCTTCAAACTCACGCAAATCCAAGCCGGTGATCTTCTTGATCTTTTCCAGCCTGTAAACCAGCGTATTCCGGTGGACAAACAGCTTGCGGGAGGTTTCGGAAACGTTCAGGTTATTTTCAAAGAAGCGCTGAATGGTAAACAGGGTCTCGTGGTCCAGTGATTCGATTGAGCCGCGCTTGAAGACTTCTTTCAGGAACATGTCGCACAGCGTTGTCGGAAGCTGGTAAATCAGGCGGGCAATCCCCAAGTTGTCGTAGCTGACGATCGGCTTCTCGGTGTCGAACACCTTGCCAACCTCCAGCGCGACCTGAGCTTCCTTGAAGGAGCGGGCCAGATCCTTGATGCCGGTCACCGTGGTGCCGATTCCGACCACGCAGTGGGTGTAGAACTCGCTGGAAAGGGTATCCACAATGGAACTCGCCAACTTTTCCAGGTCCTTCGGCTCAATACCGGCGCGGATTTCCTTGACCAGCGCGATATCGTTTTCATTAATATTGATAATAAAGTCCTTGTTTTTATCCGGGAAAAGGTTCTGGACCACATCGTAAGCCGAAATATCGGATTTATTCGTAATTTTAATCAGCATACATACGCGGTTCACATCAGCGTTGAAGCGGAGCTCCCGGGCTTTCAAATAGATATCGCCGGGCAGAATATTATCCAGAATTACGTTCTTGATAAAGTTGCTTCGGTCGTATTTTTCATCGTAATACTGCTTGATGCTGCTCAGTGAAACAGCCAGCAGGGAAGCGTAGCGGCCGGCTTCCGGATCGCTGCCGGAAACAAAAACGGCGTATTCCGGTCTTGGGCGGCTGCCAAACGACTTAAAAGTATAGCCGTTGACTACAAAAGTTCCCGGCGTTGCCAGGACCTCGGCGGTAACGCTGTCGTTCACTTCGCCGATACGGCCAAGCTCACTGCAAGCTATGATAACCGAGGTCTCATCGATTACACCGATCGTACGGTCGATTGCGTCGCGCATTTGGTGGATAACTCCCTGAAATAATCTATTTGACATAGCTCTCCCTCACTTTATAAAACTTGTGGAATCTGCTGAAATATTATAGTATGCTACATACATTTTACATAAATTCAATGCATTTTTCAACCTGTCTCTTATACACATCTCCGAGCCCACGAGACATGCGCAGATCT
>UREO01000097.1 GCA_900546895.1 uncultured Oscillospiraceae bacterium | reverse complement strand
GATTTTCAAACGGTTATGGAGGTCGCTGACCTTTCGCTCCCGCACGGTGTCAAGGTGATCGTCACAAATGGAAGCATCCGCGGTCCTTGTCATTACGACACGCATCCCGGAGCTTTTCAAAAGTTTTTCCAGCTGCAGGGCAATTGCCAGGTTAATATCCTTTTCAAGCGCGGAGTTTTTTCCCGTAGCTCCCCCGTCTTCCCCACCGTGGCCCGGGTCAAGCACAATGACGGGATTGCGTTTTTCCGACAAGGCCAATGCCATTTTATCGATTTTATTATAGGAGATGTAGGACAGCAGCAAAAAAGCAAGACAGCATAAAACCAGGACGGCTATCGGTATAAAATATGTTTTGGCTTCTTTCTCATTCAACGCAATCACCCCATGCAATCTATATGCATAGGGTGATTGCGATATTAAAAAAGTCCGTAAAACAAAAACTTGTTTTACGGACTTTTTCCTTTGTTTGGAGGCGTCACCCAGATTTGAACTGGGGAATCAGGGTTTTGCAGACCCATGCCTTACCACTTGGCTATGACGCCAAAAATGGAGCGAACGACGAGGCTCGAACTCGCTACCTCCACCTTGGCAAGGTGGCGCTCTACCAGATGAGCTACATTCGCATGCTTGGTGCCTCCGGGCGGAATCGAACCACCGACACGGGGATTTTCAGTCCCCTGCTCTACCAACTGAGCTACAGAGGCAAATGGCGACTCGGATCGGGATCGAACCGACGACCTCTAGCGTGACAGGCTAGCGTTCTAACCAGCTGAACTACCGAGCCAACTTGAAATGGTGGGAACAATAGGACTCGAACCTATGACCCCCTGCTTGTAAGGCAGGTGCTCTAACCAGCTGAGCTATGCTCCCATTCGCGTGTGCCGCATTCATCAGCGACGTGTTATATAATACTATATATTGTGCCAGTTGTCAACACTAAAATTACATTTTTTTCATTTTCCCCGGATTATTTTGCTTGCTTTTTTTCCGCAAGCTTTTCCAGCTCCTGTTCCAACAGCCGATAGGTATGACCGCAGTATTGACACTTCGCCTCGGCAAAACCTTTCTTATCCGCCAGTGACAGAATATCCTCTGGTTTCAGTGTTGAAATCGCGCGGAGCACACGTTCCTTGCTGCAATTGCAGACATAACCGATTTGAAATTCGTCCAGAATTTCCATTTCAAAGCCTTCTAGTACAGTCTTACACATCTCTTCAATCGACATTCCCGTAGCCAGCATGGTTGTGACCGGTTTTAATCCGCTTACATTTTGTTCCAGCCTGTCAATTGCCGCCTGATCCGCTCCGGGCAAAACCTGTATCAGCATCCCGCCCGCAAGGAGCCGGCGGCTGTCCGCTTTGTCGAGCAGCACCCCCAGCGCGCAGACGGTGGGAACCTGTTCGCTGACTGCATAATAATTGGTAAGGTCCTCCGCAATTTCTCCGGATTTAATTTCTACATGGCCAATATAAGGGCTTCCCTCACCAAAATCGCGTATCACACCCAGAATACCGTCCGCACCTACCGCCGTGCCGACATCGAGCTTTCCATTTGGCTTGAGCGGCAGTTCAACGGCGGGATTGTCAACACAGCCCCGGCAGTTGCCGTGGCTGTCCGCGATGGCGATCACTGTCCCCAAAGGTCCTCCCCCGTTGATTTTCAGCGTAAGGGAAGCGTTCTCCTTTTTCAGCATCGAGCCCATCAGGGAAGCGCCCGTGAGCAGCCTGCCGAGCGCCGCGGTTGCAACCGGGCTGGTACCGTGAATCTGCTGGGCTGTGGCAACCAGGTAGGTGGAATCCACGGCGGCTGCCATGATACTGCCGTCGGAGGTAATGCATCTGATCATTCTATCCATATTAAAAATCCTTTTATTTTATCTTTCTTGCTGCAACGACAATTCGTTCCGTTTGATCGTCCGGTTTTTCAAAACTGAGTTCACGAAATAAACCCACGGTTTCCAGCCCTGCTTTGGACAGCATGGAAACAATCAGTTCCGAATCGTAAGCGCGCTCATAAAAGTGCTCGGAGTTTCTGTGGTAGGCTTCCCCATCCCGACCAAAAAAATTCAGGGTAATTCCGACCCGGCCGGTCTTTTCTTCAAAGCGGTTCTGCCAGACACAGTAAACGTCGTCTTTGTCGTAAACGTATGTCTGATTTCCGAGAACATAGCGGTGCTTATACAGTGTATTCATATCAAAAACAAAATATCCGCCCGGATTCAGAAAAAGCGAAACACGGGAAAACGTCTTCATTACATCGCTTTCACGGGTCAAGTGGTTGATGCTGTCCAGCATACAAATCACCGTATCGACCGTGCCGTACAGGTCGATATTCTGCATCTGCTGACGCAAAAAAAGAATATCCAGCCCACGGTCCGCCGCCTTTTGCTTTGCAACGGAAAGCATGGACTCGGAGCCGTCGATTCCGTAAATATCGATTCCCCGCTCAGCCAGTTCGATGGTAAAGCTGCCTGTGCCGCAGGCCAGATCGAGCGTCAGTCCAGCCTTATGGTTCAGCCTGTCCAGCAAACCGGTCAGATACTCCGCCCGTTCCGGATAACCGACATTTTGTGTAAGACTGTCATAGTAAAGGGCAAAAGACGAATAACTCATTTGCTCTTTTCGTCTTTGTCGATCCTGTTAAATACTAGCTCATAGCCGTCGCAGCCGTAGTTCAGCGAGCGGTTGACTCTGCTGATGGTAGCTGTGGAAGCGCCGGTTTTGGCAACGATGTCGCTGTAGACCCGCTTAGTGCTCAGCATATGGGCCACAAGCAGGCGCTGGGACATTGCCTTTATCTCCGGTACTGTGCATAAGTCCTCAAAAAAATTATAACATTCGTCAACCGTCTTTAAAGAAAGAATCGCTTTGAACAAAAAGTCCACACTCTCATCTTTAATTTTTGAATTCAAACGGTTTCACTCCTTATTTTAATTTAATAGGATAAAATTCTAACACGCAAAAGTCCAAAAGTAAAGCAAATCAGGGCGAACATCAAGTCAGCTATGTACCCGTTACAACGGTAGGCTTTTTAAGAATGCTCGCAAATCTCTGAAATAATATTCCGAATCTCGTCCACTCCTTCCCCCTTGACCGACGAAAAAGGAATCAGCTTCAGTCCCTCTGCCTGACTGAACATCTCCTGAAACAACTGAAGCTGATCGATTCGTTCCGTCCTGTTCAGCTTGTCGCTTTTTGTAGCAGCAATCAGAAAATGCGTACCCGAATTTATCAGATATTCGATCATATCCAGATCGTCGACAGAAGGACTGTGCCTCATGTCGATAATCTGGATGACAAGCCTGACATTGCGCTGTGCGCTGAAATAACCTTCGACCAGTTCAGACCAGCGCTTTTTTTCCGACTGGGAGACTTTCGCGTAGCCATAACCCGGCAGATCCACCAATCTGCAAGTCTGCAAATTGTAAAAGTTGATGGTTCCTGTTTTCCCGGGTTTCGCGCTGACCCTGGCAAGGGATTTACGGTTGACCAGTTTATTGATCAGAGAAGATTTCCCCACATTGGACCGTCCGGAAAATACAATTTCCGGGACGGTGGATTCTGGCAGCTGGTCCGGTCTCCCTGCCGCAAATTCAAATAAAGCTTTATCAAAATTCAATGCTTCACCCCATTACTGCGGAATGCCGGGCGTCAGAATTGCCGGCTGGCTGGAAGCATTCATCGGAACAAGCGAGTCCGGGTTCTCTTCCTTTTTATTTTCCGGCATTTTGGTTAAAGCCGCCTCAAGCACCTGATCGATTTTCTCAACCGGCAGAAAATCCACCGCATTTTTTACCACGGCGTCGATTTCAGCCAGATCGGAAACGTTGTCGGCTGGAATAATGACTGTTTTGATACCCGAACGGTAAGCGGCCATCGTTTTTTCCTTTAACCCACCGATCGGAAGCACCCTGCCCAGTAAAGTAATTTCCCCTGTCATGGCGACATCGTGCCGGATTGGGATGTTGGTCAGCGCAGAGGTGATTGCAGTCGCCATTGCGGTTCCGGCGGACGGTCCGTCCTTGGGAATGGCCCCCTCCGGCGCGTGGATATGAATATCGTATTTACTGTAGAAATCATGGCAGATGCCAAACGAATCGGCCCTGGTCCGGATACAGCTGATCGCGGTTCGGGCAGATTCCTTCATCACGTCGCCCAGTGAACCTGTCAGTTCAATTTTTCCCGTGCCATCCATTACTGCCACTTCAATCGGCAGAATCTCTCCGCCGACGCTGGTCCACGCAAGACCGTTGACTAGGCCGACCATATCGGATTTCACAAGTTCGTCTTTTTTGAACCTCTTCGGACCTAAAAGTTCCTCCAGATTCTCCGGCTTGACAACGATTTTTGTCTGGTTGTCTCCCACGATCTTTTTCGCGCATTTTCTGCAGATGGAAGCGATCTGACGTTCCAGATTACGTACGCCGGCTTCTCTGGTGTAGCCGTCAATCAGCTCGTGAATGGCGGTCGGAGTCACCTTCAGCATTTTGAAATTGATTCCGTGTTTTTTGAACTGCTTCGGAATCAGGTGCTTCAGAGCGATGTTGTATTTTTCCTCATGGGTATAGCTTCCAAGGGTAATCACGTCCATTCTGTCCAAAAGGGGTTCAGGAATGGCGCTGTAATCGTTGGCGGTGGTAATGAACATCACCTTGCTCAGATCAAACGGCATATCGATATAGTGATCAAAGAAGGAAGAATTCTGCTCCGAATCCAACACTTCCAGCAAAGCGGAAGCAGGATCGCCGCGGAAATCATTTCCTAATTTATCGATTTCATCCAGCAGAATCAGCGGATTGTTTGTGCCGGCCTGTTTCATGGCGGAGATAATCCGTCCCGGCATGGAACCCACGTACGTCTTTCTGTGTCCCATGATATCGGACTCATCCCTCACGCCGCCGAGCGACACGCGTACATAATTGCGCCCGATGGCTTTGGCGATCGAACGGGCAATGGATGTTTTGCCAACGCCCGGAGGACCCACCAGACAGATAATCTGCCCTTTGATATCGGGGGCAAGCTTTTTGACAGCCAGAATCTCAATAATCCGTTCCTTTACCTTTGTCAGGCCGAAATGGTCGCGGTCAAGCACCTTCTGCGCTTTTACAAGGTCGATATGCTCACGGCTCGCGTTGTTCCACGGCAGTTCCAGACAGGTTTCCACATAGCTGACGATCACGCTTGCTTCGTGGGAACCGTAGGGCATTTTGGAGAGCCGGTCGCATTCCTTCAGCAGCTTCTCGTTCTGGAGCTTGGGAAGCTTCATCTTCATGATGCGTTCCCGCAGATCGTCGGCCTCGCTCAGCGGGCTGTCATCGTCTCCAAGCTCGTTGGAAATGGCCTTCATTTGTTCGCGCAGAAAATATTCGCGTTGATTTTCGTCAATCTGCTCCTTTGCCTTTTCACTGATCTGGCTTTCAATGGAGAGCACTTGAATTTCATTCTTTAAAATCTCATTCAGCTTTCCCAGCCTTTTTACAGGATGGAGTTCCTCCAGAATCGCCTGTTTCTGCTCATAATCAAGCATGATGTTGGAGGTAATATAGTCCGCAAGCTCTCCGCAATTTTTCTTTTGCACCACGCCGATGATAATATCCGGAGGGATCCGGCTGTAATTTTGAATATATTCTTCAAAAAGCGTCTGCGTGTAACGGATCAACGCTTCAGTCTTATGGCTGGTCCGGTATGATTTGGTTTCGCTTGAAACGATTTCGGCAAGAATAAAAGGGGTTTCGCTGGTAACGGAGGAAATTTCAGCGCGGTACATACCTTCCGCGAAAAGCCGCATGCCTTCGTCGGTATGACGGATCACCTGTTTGATTTTCGCCACGATTCCCATTTTATAAAGATCTTCGCCGCCCGGTTCGTTTGTATTTAAATCCTTTTGGGCAACCAGAAAAATCTGCTGATTTTCTTCCATCGCCTGGGAAAGAGCCAGTATGGACTTTTTTCTTCCCACATCAAATTGCAGAAGCATCCCCGGAAAAATAACCAGTCCCCTGAGCGCGAGCACAGGGATGGAAATATTCTCAATTTTCTTCAGTTCTTGATTTGTACTCATAATTTGCTCCTTGGCAGAAAAGGCTGTTGCAAGTGGACAACAAAAAGTCTGCCACGTGCAACAGCCAAGATTTCTATCATTATGACGCTGTATCTTTACGGCCGCGCTTCCTTGGAGTTGTTATTTTAATCCTGACCGGCTTGCGGTCCTGATTATACACAATCTCCGGTTCCGTGCCCTGATTCACCGTATCCGCGGTAATAGTGACCTTCTCAACGGTGTACTCAGACGGAACCTTATACATGAGATTGGTTAACAAATCTTCCATGATGGATCTCAGCCCTCTTGCGCCCGTGCGGCGGTCAATGGTCTTTTTGGCAATTGCTTTCAGTGCATCGGGTTTAAACTCCAGCTCAACTTTATCCAGTTGAAACAGCTTCTTGTACTGATTGATTAAGCAGTTTTTCGGCTCAGTCAAAATTCTTACAAGGGCATCCTCGTCCAGTCCGTTGAGCGCGGCGATGACAGGTAAACGGCCGACCAATTCGGGAATCAATCCGTATTTCACCAAATCATGCGGCACGACATCCTGCATCCAGGCTGTGGAATCAAGTTCCACCTTGCTTTTAACCTGTGCGCCGAAGCCCATAGCGGAAGAAGCTGTGCGTTTTTGGACAATTTTATTCAAGCCGTCGAAAGCTCCGCCGCAGATAAACAGGATATTGGAGGTGTCGATCTGCAAAAATTCCTGCTGGGGGTGTTTTCTGCCTCCCTGCGGAGGAACATTGGAAACAGTTCCCTCCAAAATTTTCAGAAGAGCCTGCTGTACTCCCTCCCCGCTGACATCACGAGTAATGGAAGGGTTTTCGGACTTTCTGGCGATCTTGTCAATTTCATCGACATAGATAATGCCGCGTTCGGCTTTTTCAATATCGAAATCTGCGGCCTGAATCAGACGCAAAAGAATATTTTCAACGTCTTCACCGACATAGCCGGCTTCCGTCAGTGTGGTGGCGTCCGCAATTGCAAACGGAACATCCAGTATCTTTGCCAGCGTCTGCGCCAGCAGGGTTTTCCCTACGCCGGTCGGACCGAGCAGCAGCACGTTGCTCTTTGTCAGTTCTACGTCGTCTTTGCCGTAATAAATTCTTTTGTAGTGATTATAGACCGCAACAGAAAGCGCAATTTTTGCTTTTTCCTGTCCAATCACATATTCATCCAGCTGCTTTTTGATCTCATGCGGTTTGGGAAGTTCAGCCGAAGCTTCACTGTAGCTGGACTTTCGGTTGGATAGGTTTTTTTCATCGTCAAGAATTGACATGCACAGCTCTATGCATTCATCACAAATATATACACCGGGGCCTGCAATCAGACGGCGCGCTTCGTTCTGCGGTTTTCCGCAGAACGAGCAGCAGATTCCCCTGTCCTTGATATCGTCATTACTCGGCATCTAATTAATCACCAACCTCAACTCATTGAATTGTAGATGACCTTGTCGATCAGGCCATATTTAACGGCAGCCTCCGCCGTCATAAAATTATCGCGCTCGGTATCTTTCGCAATCACTTCAAGCGACTGTCCCGTTCTCTCAGCAAGGATTTCATTCAGCTTCTTTTTGGTGGCAATAATATGGTCGGCGTGGATCATCACATCAGTCGCCTGCCCTTGTGCACCGCCGCTCGGCTGATGAATCATAATATCGCTGTTGGGAAGAGCGCACCGTTTGCCTTTGGTACCCGCCGCAAGCAGGAACGCGCCCATGCTGGCAGCCATACCCATGCAAATGGTGGAAACGTCACATTTAATATATTGCATCGTATCGTAAATTGCCAATCCCGCGGTTACGGACCCTCCCGGGCTGTTGATATAAAGGCTGATATCCTTCGACGGATCCTGGCCCTCCAGATATAAAAGCTGAGCAACCACCAGACTGGAAGTGGTATCGTTTACCTCTTCCGTAAGCATTACGATTCTGTCATTCAGCAGGCGTGAAAAAATATCATAGGAGCGTTCTCCCCTGTTTGTCTGCTCAATCACATATGGGACTAAACTCATTATTGCGTACCTCCAATAAAACTAAACAATAAATTAATAATTGGCAGGAAGGACTTTTCTTATTCAGCAGTTTTTGCAGTTTCGGAAGGATCTTCTTTTTCCGTTACCACTGCGCTGTCACGAACGAGGTTGATTGCTTTTTCAACGGAGATATCTTTCGCCAGTTCCTCTTTGGGGATAAAGGTCTTCACCTTTTCAGCGTCGATTTCATAGCCCTTGGCCAGCTTTTCAAATTCCGCTTCGATTTCTTCCTCGGTCGGATGAATGTCTTCCAGCTGGGCGATCTTTTCGAGCGCCAGACGGACCTTTACCGCGCGTTCCGCCTGCGGCTGGAACTGCTTGCGGATAGAATCCTTGTCCATACCCGTGTACTGCAGGTATGTATCGAGATTCAGACCCTGGGACTGAAGACGATACCCGAATTCGCGGATATCCTCGTTGATTTTGTTTTCATACATCGCCTGCGGAATTTCGGCTTTAAGATTCTCCACCAGCTTATTAATCAGCTGGTTTTCCACATCGTCCTTTGCCTTCTTTTCCCCGGCTTCGGTCAGCTTCGCTTTTATATCTTCCCTGTATTTATCGAGCGTATCGAAATCGCTGACATCCTTGACAAAGTCGTCGTCAACTTCCGGCAGCTCCTTCATTTTGATTTCATGCAGCTTGATTTTGAAAACGGCCTCTTTACCGGCCAGATCTTTCGAGTGGTAGTCCTCCGGGAACTTTACGTTTACATCAAATTCGTCGCCTGTTTTATGGCCCACAACCTGTTCCTCAAAACCCGGGATAAACTGGCCCGCACCGAGAGTCAGGCTGTAGTTTTCCGCTTTGCCGCCGTCAAAAGCAACGCCGTCCACGGAACCGTCAAAATCGACGACGGCAATATCGCCGTTCTGGGCCGCTCTGTCTTCTACAGTCACCATTCTGGAATTGCGCTCCTGAACCTTCTTGATCTCTGCGTCAATGTCCTCGTCGGTTACCTTAACCGGCTTTTTGGTTGCGGTCAAGCCTTTATATTCATCAATTTCCACTTCCGGCTTTGTTGTGACGGTTGCTTTAAAAACAACGCCTTCCTTGCCGGCGGAAACCAGATCAAAATCAATTTTATCCTCGATCATTTCGAGCTCTGCCTCGTTGATTGCCGCATCCAGCGCGTCGGGATAAACCGCATTGATCGCATCTTCATAAAATACCTGCCCGCCATAATACTTCTCAACAAAAGCACGGGGAGCCTTTCCCTTACGGAAGCCGGGAATCGCAATTTTTTTGTTTTCTTTATGATATGCCTGATCAATCGCTTTTTCAAATATAGCAGCGTCTACTGCAACCTCAAGCTGGTAACGGTTCGTATCAACCTTATTGGATGATTTTAAGCTCATTATTAACTTCCTCCTGCAAAATGCAAATTATCTAAATTATTATAGCACATGGAAAATAAATATTCTATATCTGTCTCTTATACACATCTGACGCTGCCGACGAATTAGACGGTG
>UREO01000096.1 GCA_900546895.1 uncultured Oscillospiraceae bacterium | reverse complement strand
CCGTCTAATTCGTCGGCAGCGTCAGATGTGTATAAGAGACAGCTTTACCCCAACATTTATTATAGAGCCTATTAATCAATAATAAAAAACAAGAAAACCCGCATGAATACTGAATTTTCAGTAAACATGCGGGTTTTAAAATGGTCCGAGTGGCGAGACTTGAACTCACGGCCTCTTGACCCCCAGTCAAGCGCGCTACCAACTGCGCCACACCCGGAAACAACGTAAATTAGTATATCACAACATCCAAAGCCTTGCAAGTAAAAACTTCTATTTTTACCGATAAACTGCCAAAAAATCTCTTCGCTGAATTTGGTGGCGTAATTACAGCAATCATAAAGAAATCAGCATCAGAAAAGGCTCTGATGCTGACCTGACTATTCTTCGTTCTCTTTTTTCCGAACGCTGTGCGGCGACTCATTTTTTGCGTAGTTCTCATATTGATATTTTTCCGACTGATATCGCTGAGAAACGGGCCTTGAATTCAAGTATTCCTGAAGTCTCAGATCGTTTGAGAAAAGCATGCTGAATTCCAGAGGAAGATGGTCGAATTCTTCATTCATAAATTCACCCCGAAGAGTATTCTCTGCACTCGCAGTGGATTCATGCACGGTCGTGTTCCCGCTTTGGCGGCGCTTTTTTACTGTTGTCCGGGCAGCACAACGGATTTGTAACGGCCAGCAGGGACAACTGATCTCCAATGACTGTGAAGAGTTCTCCTAATATTGCCAGTTCATCGTTGGTGACGCACTGAGCGATCTGTATGGAAATAGCCGCTGCAAGTGTTACAAGTTTTTCACCACAACAGTTGTTCATGTCAGCTCAAGCTTTCTGAAAAAAGGATTCCACTTGGAACCAATCGAGTACATTGAACCAGTTTTCGGCATAATCAGGCCTGAGATTTTTATATTTCAAAGAATATGCTTGTTCCCAGACATCAATCAGAAGGACCGGTTTCAGACTGGTTTTCAGAAGGGTATCCTGATTTGCGGTAGATAGAATTTTTAGATCGCCGCATCGGTTTGGCGGCCAGCCAGGCGTAACCCCAGCCGAAGCGATTATTCCAAATATTATATTATATGCAGGGAAAATGTAATTGACAGAAAAAGAAAGATGCATTTTTGGTGGTGTTTGTATTATAATAAAAACGATTCGTTTTTATAGGTGGGAAAAGAATGTATCAGGAAAAGAATAAATTTCGGAAAACACTTTCAGCATTTGCTGTTGTTATAGTAGAGCTGGCCCTTATGGCAGCGACGACTGCCGTTTTTGTTATGGCATTTGAACATATAGATGCAAAGAAAGCCGAAGCAAAGCCGACAGCCGTCAGCAGCAAAGCGTCGGTGTCTTCTGCCGTACAGCCGAGCCCAAGCCGGACAAGTCAGCCGGCCGGTCAGCAGTTCGAGCAGCCGGATGACTGGAGGCTCGTTTTGGTCAATTACGAGCATACGCTTCCGAACACCTTCCAATCCAAAATTGTAAATGAATTCAATGTGAATATGGACTCAAGAATCGTCGAACCATTTCGCCAGATGCGCGACGCCGCTTTAAAGGATGATATTCACCTGTGGCTTTCTTCAGGCTATCGCAACGATGAGAAGCAGCAGAAGCTCTATTCGGAAGAAATTGAAGCTTACTACAAAGCGGGAATCAGCTATGAGGACGCGGTAAGCGAGGCTGCAAAATCGGTTGCGCCTCCAGGTACCAGCGAGCACATTACGGGGCTTGCCATTGATGTGAACGGTGTGCTTGAAGATTTCGGCGGTACCAAAGAATTCCGCTGGCTTTCGGAGCACGCGCAGGATTACGGCTTTATTCTTCGCTATCCAAAGGACAAGCAGGATATCACCCATATCAAATACGAAGCATGGCATTTCCGTTATGTCGGGGTGGAGCATGCGAAGAAAATGAAAGAATTAAATCTGTGTCTTGAGGAATATATAGATTATCTCAATAAAAATCAAACTGCTTCTCATTGAATATTACCCTCGAGTTTGGTATAATGAACCAATAACAGGTTTCCAATTTTATAACAACGAGAGGGGTCTGGCAATCAATGCAGCAAAATACAGTAAGAACAAGGTTTGCACCGAGCCCGACAGGCTTTATGCATGTCGGAAATCTTCGTACGGCCTTGTATGAATATTTAATTGCGAAATCGCTTGGCGGTACTTTTGTACTGCGTATTGAGGACACCGATCAGGAAAGGCTTGTAGAAGGCGCTGTGGATATTATTTACAATACGCTTGAAAAAGTCGGCCTGAAGCACGACGAGGGACCGGATGTCGGCGGCGAGTACGGTCCTTATGTGCAGAGCGAGCGCAAGGATATTTACAAACCGTATGCGGAACAGCTTATCAGGGAAGGAAAAGCGTATTATTGCTTCTGTACCAAGGAGCGGCTGGACGCGCTGCATGAAAGCAAAGAGGACGGAACTTTCTCCGGGGGATATGACCGCCACTGCCGCGACCTGCCCAAAGAAGAGGCCGACCGGCTGCTTCGGGAGGGCAAGCCGTATGTAATCCGCCAAAAGATGCCGATAGAGGGTTCCACCACCTTTGACGATACTGTATACGGTTCCATCACGATTGAAAACAGGGAACTGGAGGATCAGATTCTCATTAAATCCGACGGTTATCCGACTTATAATTTTGCGAACGTCATCGATGACCATCTTATGCAGATCACCCATGTGGTCAGAGGCAGCGAGTACCTGACTTCCACCCCGAAGTACAACCTGCTTTATCAGGCTTTCGGGTGGGACGTGCCTACCTATGTCCATCTTCCGCTGATTATGGGAAAAAATGAGGACGGCAGCGTTTCCAAGCTGTCCAAGCGCCACGGCTCCACCGGCTTTGCGGATCTGATACGGGAAGGGTATCTGCCGCAGACCATCGTCAATTATATCGCGCTTCTGGGCTGGTGCCCGAAGGAAAACCGCGAGCTGTTTACGCTTCCGGAGCTTGTAGAGAATTTTTCGATCGACGGCATCAGCAAATCGCCCGCCGTGTTCGACTACGATAAGCTGACCTGGTTTAACGGGGAATATATCCGTGCCATGTCGGAGCAGGAATTCATAGAGAACGCCATGCCGTATTTCAGAGAGGTTTTCCCAAATGCGGAACGGAACTGGCAGGTGCTTGCTTCCATTTTACAGCCCCGCGTGACCCAGTTTACGCAAATTCCGGAGATGATCGGATTTTTGAAGGAACTGCCGGAATATCCGGTCGATTTTTTTGTAAATAAAAAAAGCAAGACCAATCTTGAAAATTCGGTTCAGATGCTGCAGGAGTCCATTGCGGAACTGGAGAAAACGGACGACTGGTCGGTGGAAGGACTCCACGATCTGCTGATTGCGCTTGCACAGAGGCTGGAAGTGAAAAATGGGACCCTACTGTGGCCGGTGCGTATTGCGGCGGCGGGGATGACGGTCACGCCCGGCGGAGCGATGGAAATCCTTGCCATCCTGGGCAAGCGAGAATCCATCCGCAGGCTTCATATCGGTCTTGAAAAATTGCAGGCATAAGGAGCGGAAACGAAAATGAGTGACGAAATAACGACTGCCGGTGAAGCGGAAGCTTCCGGTAATTTTATTCATACCTTTATAGAAGAGGATATTGCTCCGCAGGGCAGGTTTGAGGGAAAAAGGGTCCACACCCGTTTTCCGCCCGAGCCGAATGGATACCTGCACATCGGCCACGCCAAGGCGATCTGCATCGACTTTGGTACCGCGGAGAAGTTCGGCGGCATCTGCAATTTGCGGATGGACGACACCAATCCGACCAAGGAGGACACGGAGTACGTGGGCGCCATTCAGGAAGATATCCGCTGGCTGGGCTTCACCTGGGACGACCGTTTTTACTATGCCTCCGACTATTTTCCGAAAATGTATGAATTGGCCGTCAAGCTGATCCGGGAAAACCTTGCCTATGTCTGCGAACTGACTCCGGAGCAGATGCGCGAGAACCGGGGCGACCTGACAAACCCGGCGGTCAGCCCGTACCGCGACAGGCCGGCAGAGGAAAGCCTCGATCTGTTTGAGCGCATGAAAAACGGAGAATTTGAGGATGGAAAAATGACGCTCCGCGCCAAAATTGATCTGGCCTCCGGAAATTTCAACATGCGCGATCCCGTCATTTACCGCATCAATCATATGACGCATCACCGCACCGGCAGCACTTGGTGCATTTATCCCATGTACGATTTCGCGCACCCTATCGAGGACGCGCTGGAGGGAATTACCCATTCGCTTTGCTCGCTGGAGTTTGAAGACCACAGGCCGCTTTACGACTGGGTTATTAACCATATTGATCTTCCGGACAAGCCCAGACAGATTGAGTTTGCCCGTCTGGGTATCAACAACACCGTCATGAGCAAGCGCAAGCTTCGCCAGCTGGTGGAAAACAATGATGTCAGCGGCTGGGACGACCCCCGCATGCCCACGCTCTGCGGGCTTCGCCGCAGGGGCTACACGCCGGCTTCCATCCGAAATTTTTGTGAACGCATCGGTGTTTCCAAGGTCAACAGTACGGTGGAGTACGGCTTTTTGGAACACTGCCTGCGAGAGGATCTGAATCAGAACGCGCAGCGCACCATGGCGGTGATGAACCCGGTCAAGCTGATCGTGACCAATTATCCCGAGGATAAAACCGAGAAATTTGAAGTGGAGAACAATCCTGAGCGCCCGGAGGACGGAACAAGGACGGTCTCCTTCTCCCGCGAGCTGTGGATTGAGAAGGAAGACTTCATGGAGGAGCCGGTAAAGGGCTACTTCCGGCTTTTCCCGGGCAATGAAGTGCGGCTGAAAACGACGTATATTGTTCGATGTACCGGCTGCAAAAAAGATGAAAACGGCAATATCACCGAGGTTTACGCGGAATATGACCCGCAGACCCGCGGCGGCAATACGCCCGACGGCAGAAAGATCAAGGGAACCATTCACTGGGTGGACGCAAAGACCGCCGCCGATGCGGAAGTCCGTTTGTACGACAGCCTGTTTACCGTACCAGACCCGGAAGCGGGGGACTTTCTTACCCATCTGAACCCGGATTCGCTCAAGGTGCTGACCAACTGTAAGGTGGAACCGTCCCTTGCTCAGACAGAGGGTGTTCATTCCTATCAGTTCATGCGTCAGGGATATTTCTGTCAGGATAGCCGCGACAGTACGCCGGAGCACCCGGTCTTTAACCGCTGCGTATCTTTGAAAGACAGCTTTAAAAAGAAATAAAAAAGAAGATTGTTGTGTAACTGTATTCGTTGCCTGCACCGCAAAATATAGAATATACAGTCTTTAAGAATGCGTCTTGAAATGGTTTTCGGCCAGATCAAGGCGCGTTTTGCGCAAAAGCCTGAATTTGAAAAAAGTCCGGTAAGCGCTGGGGTTTTTGGTTGTAAAGTGGGAATAGAAAAACAGTTGACGAAAGATCACGAAAGAGAAAAGCCCTTGCTCCTGCCATCTGTCTCAGCCCTATCGGTATTTTTAACTGATAAGAATGTAAGACTTTCATAAGAAATTTGTTAAAATTTATTTAAACAAAAACCATTTTCATCTGATATAATAAATTAATTGGTCGGCATTGATCCTCGCTCAAATCCCGCGGAAGCCTCTCCGGGAATACAGCGAATTGTGTTTTTCGGAAATATGCTCAAGAAGGGAAGTTGCAATTTGGATAACCGGAACAGAAAAGAATATCAATATAAGAGGCCGCGAAAAAAGCATTCTCTCCTGCTGCTGCTGATTCTTCTGGCAGCAGCGGCCATTTTGATGCATTTCAGAGTGATCCCGCTGGAATGGGATGTTCTTTCAGACAAATCATTATCACAGAAGTCTCCTTCCGCCGGGCTGGAAACGGGAGCCATTCCCGAAGAGACGGCGGAGACGCTGCAGGCCATGGCGGCACAGAACCCAAAAGCCGCACCGATCCTGCAAAATCCGGGGCGTTACCCCGAAAGGCTTCTTGAATCACTGGCCCGAAACCCGGAGCTTCTCGATTTCACGCTGGATTATCCGGAGAAAAAGGGCACTTCGGCCAAGAACATCGACCTTTCCGGAAAGGGCCGGCAGGGCCGGATTCCGCTTCTGATGCAATGGGATGAGGACTGGGGATACGCTTCCTATGGGGATGGGATCATTGCGCTGGATGGCTGCGGCCCCACCTGTCTTTCCATGGTTGCCGCCGGACTGACGGGAAATTCCGCATTAAATCCCAAAGCGGTCGCCGAATTCAGCGAGAAAAACGGATATCTGGATGCAACCGGCAGCACACTTTGGACGCTGATGTCCAAGGGAGCGAAGGATTTGGGCCTTTCCTCCCGGGAAGTCCCTCTGGATGAAAGCCTTATGGCTCAGGAGCTTACAAAGGGGCATCCGATCATTTGCAGCCTGCGCCCGGGTGACTTCACAACGGTGGGGCATTTTATTGTTTTATACGGATATGAAAACGGGAATTTTTTGGTGAACGATCCGAACAGCAAAAGCCGCAGTGCGCAGACGTGGAGTTATGGAACACTAAAGCCCCAGATCCGGAATCTCTGGGCATTCTCTGCATAAATGAAAGAATACTATGTCTGCCCGTATATTCCCTGCACGGTAACCTCTCCGGCGTTGATGGGTAACAGGCTTCCGTCCTCGCACCGGACGATCAGTTCCCCGGCGGGGGAGACATCCACCGCCGTCGCGGAGACGGATTGCTGATTCCGGGTAAAACCGACGGTGCGGTTTAAGGAAACACAGTGTGCTTTGTACTCCGTGAGAATTGCTTCGGGACGGTCGATATCATCGCACAGAATCTCTTCAAATTCCTTCAGGATTTCCTGAAGGAGTTCTATGCGGGCGACCGGCCGGCCGCATTCCATGCGCAGGGAGGTTGCCTTTACAGACAGCTCGTCGGGAAATTTTTCTATGTTCGCATTGATGCCGATGCCGACGACGACGTATTCGATCCGGTCGATTTCCGCGGCCATTTCCGTCAGGATGCCGCAGACCTTTTTGTTTCCAATCACGATATCGTTCGGCCATTTGATCATGGCCGGGGCCTTTGTCTGCTTGCGGATCGCCCGGCAGACGGTAAGTCCGGCTAAGAGCGTAATGCCCGTTACCTGTACAGGCAGGCTGTCCGGCCGCAGCAGCACGGAAAACCACAGCCCCGTTCCGGAAGGGGATTCCCAGGCGCGTCCAAGGCGGCCCTTGCCGCCGGTCTGCCGCTCCGCGATGAACAGACTGCCGTTCGGAGCGCCGGAAAGGGCCTGACGTTTTGCCTGTGCGTTGGTGGAATCGATGCTGTCGAAGCTGAAAACGGTTTTTCCGAGTGCTTTTGTTTTCAGGCCGGAAAGAATGAACTCCGGCGCAATCTGATCGGGGGAGGAAAGTAGGCGGTAGCCGCGGTTTGTAACGGATTCGATTTCATAGCCCGCGCTCCTCAGGGTATTGATGTGTTTCCAGACGGCGGTGCGGGAGACCATCAACCGTTCGCTGAGCTCTTCGCCCGAAACATAGTCGTTATGCTTTTGCAGATACTTTAATACTTCGTCCTTCGTAGACATGCGATCACGGCCTTTATTTCATAATCATAAGCAAATTATACCCTTTTTCCCTGCGCGCGGGCAAGCAAATATGAAAAATATATTGTAGGTTATGCGGATTTAGTGATATACTATATTATATGTTTTCTAAAGAAAGTAAATTGTGGAAAGAGGGGGGGGGCTTAACATGGATGTCAGGCCGGGCGATATTTTGCAGATGAAAAAAGCGCATCCATGCGGAAGTAAAACCTTTCTCGTCCTTCGTTCCGGTATGGATTTTAAAATTCGCTGTACCTCCTGCGGGCATGAAATCATGGTTCCCAGGCTGAAATGCGAAAAGAACATTAAAAAGATTATTAGGGAAGAACCGCAGCACGAATTGTAGCTCCTTTATTTATGAACAGAATCAATAAAGGAGAATGACTATGTTTGAAAATTTGGTAGTTTTTGAAAAGCGATATGAGGAGTTAAATCAGAAGCTCTACGACCCTTCGGTTTTATCTAATCAGGCCCAGTATACCGAACTGATGAAGGAGCATAAGAATATCACTCCCATCGTCGAAAAATACAGGGAATACCAAAAGGCCGTCCGTTCTATGACGGAAGCGCGCGAGCTGCTGGAGGACGGCAGCCTTGATAAAGATCTAAAGGAGATGGCGGAGGAGGAATTTCAGACCGCGAAATCGGACATCGAGCGGTGTTCCGAGGAACTGAAAATCCTGCTTCTGCCGCGCGACCCCAATGACGACCGAAACGTCATCGTTGAAATCCGGGGCGGCGCCGGCGGTGAGGAAGCCGCCCTTTTTTCAGCCGTCCTGTATCGTATGTACAGCATGTACGCGGAAACGAAGGGCTGGAAAACGGAAATTCTGAACGTCAGCGAAACAGAGCTGGGCGGATTTAAGGAAATCAGCTTTATGATTACCGGCGACGGGGCGTATTCCCGACTGAAATATGAAAGCGGCGTCCACCGCGTGCAGCGCGTACCGGAAACGGAAACGCAGGGCAGGGTGCATACTTCCACCGCCACGGTAGCTGTTTTGCCGGAAGCCGACGAAGTGGAACTTGAAATCAATCCGAAGGATTTACAGATCGACACCTACCGTTCCAGCGGAGCGGGCGGCCAGCACATCAATAAAACCTCCTCCGCAATCCGGATCACCCATCTGCCTACCGGCACGGTGGTGGAATGTCAGGATGAGCGGAGCCAGTACAAAAATAAAGACAAGGCAATGAAAGTGCTGCGTTCCAGGCTGTATGAGGCGAAGCTGCGGGAGCACGACGAAAAAATCGCCTCCGAACGCCGGTCACAGGTGGGAACCGGCGACCGTTCCGAGCGGATACGCACCTACAATTATCCGCAGGGGCGGATGACCGACCATCGGATCGGTCTGACCATTTATCGCCTGGACGATATCTTAAATGGAAGTCTCGATGAAATTATAGACGCTTTGATTACGGCGGACAGAGCCGCAAAGCTCCAAAACACCATAGACAACCAATCGGAAGAGAGAGAATAAAACAATGCAGACCCTAAGGCTGAACGCGAACAACCGGGAAGACATTCTTACCGCCGCCCAAATTCTCAGGGACGGCGGTCTGGTCGGCATCCCGACAGAAACGGTTTACGGGCTTGCCGCCAACGCGCTGGACGGAAAAGCCGTCGCCGGTATTTTTGCCGCGAAGGGCAGGCCCATGGATAACCCTTTAATTGTACATATTTCTGATTTTGACCAGATCGGTCAGCTGGTCCGGGAAGTAACGCCCGAAGCCGAAAAGTTGGCAAAGGCATACTGGCCCGGTCCGATGACGATCATTCTGCCGAAGTCGGACAAAATTCCGGACGAGGTGAGCGCCGGGCTTGACACGGTTGCCGTCCGTTTTCCGTCCCATCCCGCCGCCAGGGCGTTGATCGATGCCGCGGGGATTCCGCTTGCCGCGCCGTCCGCCAACCTTTCCGGGCATCCCAGCCCTACGGCCGCCGAGCATGTCCTCAACGATCTGGACGGGAAAATAGAGGCGGTGGTGGACGGCGGGCCCTGCGGCTGTCTCTTATACACATCACCGAGCCCACGAGACATGCGCAGATC
>UREO01000095.1 GCA_900546895.1 uncultured Oscillospiraceae bacterium | reverse complement strand
GAAACACACCATAATTAAAACAATGATGACAGCGGGAATAAGCAGCAGGTATAACTGGCTGTTGATGACCTGAAAACCGCTGTTAATCAAAACTCCCAGAGACGCTTTCGGTTCCTGCAGACCAATTCCGATAAAACTGAGGAAAGCTTCCGTGAAAATAGCAGAGGGAATCGTAAACATCGTATTGATTACGATAACCCCAATCGTGTTGGGGATTAGATGCCTCAGAATAATCCGTTTATTGGAAGTACCTAGGATTCGGGCAGCAAGAATGAATTCCTGATCTTTCAGCTTCAGAATTTCCGCGCGGACCAGTCGCGCCATGTTCACCCAACCGGAAATAGACATGGCAATAATCAGGGTTCCGATCCCCGCAGGCATAACCATCATCAATAAGATAACGATGATTAAATTCGGAATTCCGATCAGCACTTCAATGATACGCTGCATAACGGAGTCTACTTTTCCGCCGAGCAAAGCGGAAATAGAACCGTATGTTACGCCAACCACCAAATCGAGCGTCGCGGCAACAAACGCAATCAAAAGGGAAACACGAGTACCGTACCACACGCGCGCCCATTGATCGCGGCCGAACTTATCCGTACCAAACCAGTGCTCTGCATTCGGCGTCTGAAGGATCGCATTATAATTCGTATCGTAGTAATTGTTTTTCGTAAGTACCTGCCCTAAAAAGGCCAGAGCAATCAAAACGAGAAGGACCACCAGAGCGATTACCGACCCCTTGTTCTGTTTCAGGCGAATCCAGCCGTCCTGAAAGGCCGACCGCGTTGGCCGTGATATTTTTTCCCTGTCGCCCGCATCTGTTTCAGCGGCGGCAAATAAATCCTCCGTCAGTTCTATGTTCTGCAATTGTATCACTCCTTTGACGGCGCCAGCCGGATTCTTGGGTCAATTACGCAGTACAGGATATCAACCAGAAGGATAACGACCACGTAAAATGCACTGTAGAAAAGTGTGAGCCCCAGTATGGTAGAATAATCATTTGCTTTAATGGTATCCACAAACAGACTGCCAATTCCCGGAACACTGTAAATGCTTTCCACAGCAAGAGACCCGGTCAGGATATTGACGGTTATGGAACCAAGGATTGTAATGACAGGCAGCAGGGAATTCCGAAGTGCGTGGCGCAGCAGAATCTTTACCGGGCTGAGCCCCTTTGCTTTCGCCATTAAAATATAATCCTGCTGTAAAACCGTGAGCATTTCCGTACGTACAAAACGAGCGATCTGCGCGATAACGCCGAAGGACAGCGCAAGGGAAGGCAAGATGGAGCAGGCGTAGCTCTCCCAGTAGGCAACCGGAAGCAGCCCCCATTTCAGCCCGAAAAAATATTGAAGCAAAGCCGCTACAACAAAGTTCGGAACGGAAATTCCCAGCACAGAGATAACCATCGTTAAATAGTCCATCGGAGTATTATGCCGGTAAGCAGCCACAATGCCAAGAATCAGTCCGATCAGAAGGCCGGCAAGGACGGCCTGAATTCCAACCAGAGCGGACGGCACAATGCGGGCCGCAAGGATCCCTTTCACCGACTGTCCGGAATACAGGGTGGATGTGCCCAGATCCCCCTGAAAGATGTTTCCAAGGTATTTAAAATACTGAACATAAACCGGCTGATCCAAACCATAGCTGGCATAAACCTGCCGCTGCTGTTCCGCGCTCAGCTTGCTTATTTTATCTTCGTCAAACGGCGTGCCGGGAAGACTGTGCATCAGGAAAAATGTTGCGGTGGTAATTACCAAAAGAGTGATCAAAAGGTAAACAAGCCGTTTGATAACATATTTTTGCAATTTACTTCCTCCCTTGGAGTTCGGATTGTGATTTTATAACAGGTAAGGCTGTTGCATGGCAACAGCCTTATCGGAATGCCTGAGTCGATTTTATTGTACAGTAACGTATTTCAATTCCAGAATACCGCTGTTGGGTTCAATCAGATTGGAAACGTTGGATTTAATAAGATAGGCGGAACCCATGTAATACAGAGGAGCAACGACCGCATTGTCTGTAATCAGGCTCTTTTCCGCCTGTACCAACAGATCGGCACGTTTTGCGTTATCCTTTTCGCCATGCGCACTCTGAATCAATTTCGCGTAATCGTTCGCCGCATCGGTATCCTTAAAGTTTCCGCGGAACGCGTTCTTGTTTTCCGTCCAAATCTGCAGGTAGGTCATCGGGTCATCGTAGTCGGCGCCCCAGGCGTTGAGACCCATTTGATAGGTTCCGGCCTTCATCAGAGTTCTTCTGGCTTCCTTCGTTTTGGAATCCAGTCTTACCTCGATGCCGAGTACGGATTTAAACTGGCTCTGCAGGTAGGTACCGACATCTTTGTTTTCGGTGTTATCATCCAGAACAAGAGTAAGCTGTGGAGCCTTTCCGCCCAATTCGGCAACGCCTTTTGCCCAGTACTCTTTCGCCTTGGCCGCGTCGTAAGGATTCAGAGTACTCTGCATGGAGCCGAAGGTCTTTCCGGCCACGCCGCTGCTCATCGCCTTCGGCACAACACCGTTTGCCGCTTCGGAACCGTTGTTCAGGATGGTGGACACAAGCGTGTCATTATCGATTGCAAGGCTGAGCGCTTTGCGGATGTTAATATTTTTAGTTCCCTCAGCCGTCGTATTAAACTGTATGAAATTAGTACGGAAGATTGAGTGCGTCTTAAATTCCTCGCTGTCCTTGTAAGCCGGAACATCAGTTGAGGCAAGCTGTACACGGCTCAGCTGGCCGGCTTTGTAAAGATTGAGCGCCGTGCTTTGCTCTTTGATGATTTTAATGCTGACCGTATCCACTTGAACATTTGCAGCATCCCAGTAGTTCGGATTTTTAACCAGTTCCACACCCGCAGCGGCGTCATACTGAGAAATCATGTAAGGCCCGGAATAGACCAGATTATCTTTTCCGACCGCATAATCTTTGCCCTGTTTTTCAAAGAAACTCATGTCGACAGCATAGTAAGGAACGAAGGTTGTAAGAGAAAGGAAGTAAGGCGTCGGTGCCTTCAGCTTTACAACCAGAGTCTTGTCGTCCGGAGTCTGAATTCCGATCTGGTCGGCTGTGGCCTTCTTTTCGGAATACTCCTGGGCATTTACAATATAGTCCGTCACAATGAATGCATAGTTGTTCGGAGTATCGGCGGCCATTTGCTTAATCCATGTGTCCTTAAAAGTTTTAGAGGTAATCGCGTCACCGTTGCTGAACTTTAAGCCATCGCGAAGCGTAAAGGTATAGGTAAGCTTATCGTCCGAGATTTTGCAGTCCTTTGCCATAGCCGGCTGGGGCTCATTGTTCATATCAAGCCGGTAAAGGCCTTCCGAAATATTATTCAAGACATTAAACGCAATATTATCGGAAGCAGCAAACTGGTTCAGGGTCGGAATCTCATTTTCCAGATAAATATTGACTGATGTTGGCTTTGTCCCGCCGGAATTCGTTGGACTGGCAGATGTACCGCCTGACTTACCGGTAAAGGAGCCGCAGCCCGCTGCCGCAGACAGGACGAGCACAGCGGATAGGAGTGCCGCAATTAACTTTTTCATACTAATCACCTCATAAAATTGATGCTGGACAAATATTTTCATAAATCAGCCGCCTCATAACGGAATGGCCGGGCAAACTGACTTAATGAAGATAAAAAGTTGTAAAAATCCTAGCTCAGTCAAATATTCAAAAATATTTCTTTATATAATATTTGAATAATAAATTAGCAAAAATGTCAAAATGGCTTACTACCGATTTGACATCTTTGCCAAAGTTAGATGAATTATTATGTTTTTGATTTTACCACTTGAAAGTAATAAAGTCAATAAAAGCTTTACAAAATTTTGATATTTATCTGATTTATCGCAAATTCACTATACAATTTAGGAAAAATAAACCAAAACTTTTCAGTCACAGACAAAAATCCGATTGAATTACTTCCTTTTCGGTTTCTCTTTTTTTGCGATATTTTGAATAATCTATATATTTAATTTCATAAAAGGCAATCTTAGTCAATAAATTTTTTATGCAAATCGAACGCCGTTATAAAAGTATAGTCTTTTGAATATGCAAAAATAGAAAATATAAAGCTTTCATTTTTTCCCATACTTGAAAATGTTTTGAACCCGGATTACAATGGGATGGGTGCATTGACAAACTGTGACAATTGATCAAAGCAATCGACAGCTCAAAAACGGGAGTGATCAGTATTTAATGGAGAATCCGCAGACGCTGCTGAAACGTTATTTCGGCTATGACACGTTCCGCCCCGGGCAACGGGAAATCATTGACAACATACTGCGCGGAGAAGACATCATGGCGGTTATGCCGACCGGTGCGGGAAAATCGGTGTGCTACCAGATTCCTTCGCTGCTTTTTCGCGGCATTACGATTGTAATATCTCCGCTTATTTCTCTCATGAAGGATCAGGTTGACACCTTGTCACAGGCGGGGATCCATGCGGCATACATCAACAGTGCGCTTTCATCCAGCCAGCAGGATGCCGTGTTTGAGAACGCAGAAAGCGGAAAATATAAAATCGTCTATGTCGCTCCTGAAAGACTGGAAACCGAAAGCTTTCGCGAACTGATAGGAAAGCTTCCGGTGTCCATGATCGCCGTCGACGAAGCCCACTGCGTCTCGCAGTGGGGACATGATTTCAGGCCAAGTTATACAAAAATAGCGGAAACGATTGCCTTGCTGCCATCCCGCCCCGTTGTTGCAGCTTTTACCGCAACAGCAACTCCGCAGGTCCGGGCGGACATCATCCGATTTTTACAGCTGCGGCAGCCCTTTACCCTGACGACCGGATTTGACCGGGCAAATCTTTATTTTGAAGTGGAAAAGCCCCGGAACAAAACCACCGCGCTTCTGGAATTCCTTGACAAACACAAAAATAAATCCGGAATCATTTATGCATCCACAAGAAAAACGGTGGATTCTCTGTGTCAAAAGCTCAAAAACAGCGGGCATCCGGCCACGAAATATCATGCCGGAATGCCGGAAGCGGAACGAGCCGAAAATCAGAACGATTTCATCTATGACCGCGTAAGTCTGATGGTTGCAACCAATGCCTTCGGCATGGGAATCGACAAGTCGAACATTTCCTTTGTTATCCACTACAATATGCCGCAAAGCGTTGAAAGCTATTATCAGGAAGCAGGAAGAGCGGGGCGCGACGGCGAAAGAGCCGAATGTATTCTCTATTATTCCGTATCCGACATTGTCACGGTCAAATTTCTGATTGAAAACGGCACAAATGACAGCGATAAGGCGATCCGTTTTCAAAAGCTGAATGATATGGTCGATTACTGCAACACCGATAAATGCCTGCGCTCCTACATACTGAAGTATTTTGGAGAGTTGGACGCAGAAAACAAATGTGAAAATTGCGGCAACTGCAACAGCCGGGTTGAGAGCACGGATATCACGGTGGAATCACAGAAAATCATGTCGTGCATTGTCCGCATAGGCGAGCGGTTCGGGAGTGGAATGGTCACCGGTGTGCTGCGCGGCAGCAACACGCGAAAAATAAAGGAAATGGGCTTTGACCGGCTCAGCACCTTCGGTATCATGAAGGAATATTCCCCTGAAACGATAAAGGAACTCCTGTCGTTTCTGGTTGCGGAAAAATACATCGGGCTTTGCGGGGATCAATACCCGATCCTGAAGCTAACGCCCTCAGCCCGGGATGTCCTGCGCGGCAGAACTGCCGTCTCCATAAGACGTGCCATCCGGAAGCAGAATTCCGACCAAAGAAGAGCTGTTCATCCGGACGAGAAGCTTTTTGAAATACTTCGCGGGATACGCGCCCGCCTTGCACAGGAGGAAAACGTCCCGCCTTTTGTCATTTTTTCGGACGCAACCTTGAGTGAAATGTGCGGAGCCTATCCCGTCGATCAGGAAAGTCTGCTTAGAATTTCCGGCGTGGGCAGCGTAAAACTGAAAAAATTCGGGAGCTGCTTTACGGAAGCAATCCAGACGTATGTCGAAGAAAATCATATTCAGATTCCCCGGAATATTTCTGCGGACAACCCCAGAAAGCAAGATTGGAAAACACCGGAAGCCGTCAGCGATACAAAGGAAGAAAGCTACCGGTTTTATAAAGACGGCCTTAATATTGCCGAAATTGCAAAGGAACGCGGGCTTACCCCGGATACTGTGGAAAAGCATCTGCTGAGCTGTCTTCAGAACGGACTTCCGATTGACGCACGCCTGTTTGTAACCGAAGAAGAGGAACGGCTGATTGCGGAAGTCATAGAACGCTGCGGGCGCGACAGATTAAAGCCCATCAAGGAAGCTCTGCCTGAAAAGATAAGCTACGGGGCTATCCGATACGTTCTATACAAAAACAGGCCGGATTGAACCGCCCTGTTTCCTGTTCGTCAGACGTTTCCACAACCGAGCGCGCCGCCCCTTCTCACTTTCATATTGGTCCACACCGGACACACAAAAGGGATTGCTGCAAAATGAACCGCACCCATTTGTTTTCAGTATAGCATACTGTCTGACAAATGAGTGCGGTTCACTTTATAATTAAGGACCCCAAAGTGGGATTTCAAGCATCTCTGTGCGTTTGTCAACTCCGATAACGATCTTACCCCGCAGGCTCTGGGAATCCACCCCGCCCGCGCCGACGATTACTAAATCAGTATCAGTGCCGTCTGAAATCCCGTTGAACAGCACGGTATCCAGTACGGTTTCAACACCCATCTGAAATCTAGAGCCTTGACCTCCGCCTGTGTCCAACGGCTGAACCGGAGCAGTTCTTTCCCAGAATCGTTCGACAAAGAACAAAATTCAAGAGCGATGACAAGAGCGATGATGCAATGCCTTTCAGATATTTTTCTGGCAAAATTCCTTCAGCTTTGCACAATCACGCTGTTCATCCTTACCCTCAATCTCAAAAGTAATGGTATCATTCTGCTGCACGCAAAGGCTCATAATGGCGAAAAGCCTTTTTGCATCCATTGTTTTTTTTCCCAATGAAATTTTTACATCGGAACTGCAGCTTTGCGTACATTTTACAAGCAAGCCTGCCGGTCTTGCGTGCAGACCGTCTTCATCTTTTACTTTATATTGAAATGTTTGCATCATTTTAACCTCACTTGATGATTTCTATCCGCTTCATGGCAACTCAATTACTTTAAAAGTGCTTTTGCACATTTGGAGACATTTTCTCCACAAATTCCATATTTTTTCTTTAAGTCTGCTATTGCGCCTGATTCCGTAAAGACATCCTGAATGCCAACCTGTGCAAATTTGGCATGAATGCCGGCATTCATCAGAACCTCGGCAACAGCGCCTCCCAGTCCCGCCATCACGGAATGGTTTTCTACCGTAACAATGCCTTTGACCGTTTTTGCTATAGAACATAATGCATCTGCATCGATGGGTTTCAAGCAGGAAATATTAATTAATTTGCATTTGAAACCTTCTCGCCTTAACGTACAGTACCCTTCAAACGCCGCCTTCATTGCAGCGCCTTCATAAATGATGGCAAGATCGTCTCCATCATCATAATTTACAATCATTTTCCCTATTTTCACCGGTGTGTGCGGGATATCCAAAACAGGAACCGTATCACGGGCGACACGGATATAAAACGGGCCATTTGTGTTAATTGCAAGTGCAATACTGTCCCGTAAATCTTCAACGCACGCCGGAGTGAGTACGGTAATTCCCGGAAGCGCCCTTGTAAGCGCCAGGTCTTCATTTGCATGATGACTGGCCCCATCCGGACCGTCGTCCACACCGGGGTGTGTTCCGATGACCTTCACATTTAAATTTGAGTAACAGGCTTGTCTGAGCTGCGTCCATGCGGTCCCGGTTGTGAATAACGCAAAGCTTACGTAAAAGGGGATTTTCCCCTCAATAGCAAGTCCGGAAGCCACCGACATTGCGCTTTGCTCCGAGATTCCCATTTCTAAAAAACGATTCGGATATTGGCTGCGAAATTCAGCGGTGGTTGTTGACTTTGCCAAATCAGTGTCCAAAACAAAAATACGTTCATCATTTCCGAATTCACGCAAAATCCGGCCCACGTTTTCTCTTAAGCTAATCAAATTTTCAGTCAAGGCGAATCCCCTCCTTTTCCCTTTGGATGTCTCTCATCGCGGTCGTGTATTCTTCATCGGTCAGTGCGGAGCTGTGCCATTTGGGATTATTCTCCATATAGGAAACGCCCTTGCCTTTGACTGTATTTGCAATAATGGCAATCGGTTTTCCGGTTCCTTTACGAGCAATGCTCAATACGTCTACAATCTGATCCATATTGTGTCCGTCAATTTCATATACGTCCCAGTTGAAAGCTCTGAATTTATCCGTGAGGGGATTCAGATTAATCACTTCGTTCACAGGTCCGCTGGATGAAAGCTTATTGTAATCGACAATCAGTACTAAATTATCAGTCTTAAACTGAGGCGCTTCCAGCGCTGCTTCCCATATTTGTCCTTCATGGAGTTCTCCGTCGCCCACAATAGCATAAACACGATGATGATCATTGCTTGCTTTCTTAGCAACGGCAATCCCTACCGCAACGGAAAGTCCTTGTCCAAGCAATCCTGTGGTCGCGTCCGATTCGGGGATATCCACAAGATACGGATGGCCTTGCAGGCGCGAATTAACAGAACGAAACGTTCCCATTTCTTCGTTTTTAATAAGCCCTTTCGCATTGAAAACCGCATATTGCGCCGGTACGGCATGGCCTTTTGAAAGCACCACCCTGCTGCGCTGTTTTGCATTGAGATCTACATCCATTTCATAAATTGCAGTAAGGATATCGATAATGGAAAGCGATCCGCCCGGATGTCCGGCTTTTGCCTGATAAATCATTTTAATAATGCGTTCGCGATTTCCCATTGCTAAAAGCAATAATTTTTGATTTGTTCCCATAATACCTCCAACTTCCTATCAGACTTTGATGAATATGCCGCAAAAGCAAGCAAACTTTTGCGGCAATAATTTCTTTTAAAACAGCTAAATTTGCAGTATGTTTACGCCGTCAAGCCAAACAGTTTTCCTATGTTGTAGATAATCAGGCCGAGAGCATTGAAATCGGTTTCCGGGAAAGCTGTTCCAGAAAGTCCGACGGATTGCATAACCGGATACATAAGCGCGGGACCAACGGCAATCAGAATACCCGTCACCGCACTTGCAAGCACCGCGCCTTTCCATCCGCCCGTCGCGTTGCCGAACACAGCGGCGGTACCGCCAATAAAGAAATAAGGGATAGCAACCGGGATAATGACCGTCATGCCAACGGCTGAAAAGAAGAACATGCATATGATTCCCGCAAGATACGCGCAGATGAAACCAAGAACCGTTGCAGTCGGCGCATATGGGAATACGACGGGGCAATCCAAAGCCGGCTTGGAATTTGGAATAAATTTTTCGGAGACACCAACAAATGCCGGAACAATTTCAGACAGAAACATCCTGACACCTGTGATGATGACATACAACCCGCCTGAAAATGTCAACGCCTGCAAGAGCGGATACACCAGCCAGTGTACTCCCCCCGACAACGCTTCCACATTGGCTCTGCCAGCCGCTATTGCGGCAACATAATAGAAAATACCGATGGAAAGCGTAACGGAAACGATATAGTCCTGTCTCTTATACACATCTCCGAGCCCACGAGACATGCGCAGATCTC
>UREO01000094.1 GCA_900546895.1 uncultured Oscillospiraceae bacterium | reverse complement strand
CATGTCTCGTGGGCTCGGAGATGTGTATAAGAGACAGGCTGGTTATGAACGACTCCAATCCCGGCAGCGTGAAGATTTCGCACGGCGGCGTCGGTCGGAATATTGCTGAAAACATCAGCAGGCTGGGCGTAGCCACCCGGCTGATCACCGCGGTCGGCAACGACGACTACGGTCGGGGGCTGCTGGAAGCCGCCGAGAAATGCGGAATAGACAGGAAGCATTCGCTGGTATCGGACGAATGCCCCACTTCCATTTACCTTTCCATTCTCGACGAAGAGGGCGACATGAAGGTTGCGATTGCCCAGATGCATGTGTTGGACAAAATTACCCCGGAATTTATTGAAAACCGCAGGCAGCTGATCAAACGCGCGCGGCTTTGCGTGATTGACACGAACCTGCCGGAAAAGACCCTTGTTTTCCTGACGAAGGAGTTCCCGGAAATGGACTTTTACCTGGACACGGTTTCCACCGCAAAGGCGGTCAAGGTGAAAAACATTCTGGGCCGTCTGCACACGATCAAGCCGAACCGGCTGGAGTCCGAAAAGCTGACCGGAATCCAAATCACGGACGAGGGCAGCCTGCGCCGGTCGGGAGAATTTTTCCTGAAGCAGGGCGTCCGGCGCGCGGTGATTTCGCTCGGCGGCAGAGGAACCTATTACCGCGACGAAAAAAACGAATTTATTCTGGAAACGGAAAAGGCGAAGGTGGTAAACGCCACCGGCGCGGGGGACGCGTTTATGGCCGGGCTGGTTTACGCCAGCCTGAACAAAATGAGCCCGGAGGAAGCCATCCGCTTTTCGGCGGCGGCTTCCAAGCTTGCGCTCCGCCACGAAAATACGATCAACCCGGAGATGTCCGTCAAAAATATTCAAAAGCTTATGGAGGAAACGTACCATGTTAAAAGACTATCTTGAAATCAATCCCGGCGTACAGAAGGCTCTGGATGCCGGAAAGCCCGTCGTCGCTCTGGAATCCACCATCATTTCCCACGGCATGCCCTACCCGCAGAATGTGGAAACGGCGCGCAATGTGGAAAAAATTGTCCGGGAGCACGGCGCGGAGCCCGCTACCATCGCGATCATCGGCGGAAAAATCAAAATCGGCCTGACCGACGACGAGCTGGAGCATCTGGGCACGGCAAAAAACGTTATCAAGACCAGCAGAAGGGATATTCCCTTCATCATCGCCAAAAAGGCGGACGGAGCCGCTACAGTGGCGACCACCATGATTCTGGCGGCGCTGGCGGGCATCAAGGTTTTTGTCACCGGCGGCATCGGCGGCGTACACCGCGGCGCACCGGAAAGCTTCGACATTTCCGCCGATCTTGAAGAGCTTGCAAGAACCAACGTCGCGGTCGTCTGCGCGGGCGCAAAGTCTATCCTCGACCTGAAGCTGACGCTGGAATATCTGGAAACCCGCGGCGTACCCGTCGTCGGTTTCGGCACGGACGAACTGCCCGCCTTCTACACCAGAAAGAGCGGGTTTAAAGTAGACTACCGCGTCGACTCCGAAAAAGAGCTGGCACAGGCGGTCAAGGTCAAATGGGAAATGGGCATCAACGGCGGTCTGGTGATCGCGAACCCGATTCCCGAACAGTACCAAATGGACAAAGCGGTGATCGACAAGGCCATCGACGAGGCTTTGGCGGACGCTGCGCGTGAAGGCGTCAAGGGCAAGGAAACCACTCCTTACCTGCTCGCCAAGATCAAGGAAATCACCGGCGGCGACAGTCTGGATTCCAACATCCAGCTGGTTTACAGCAACGCCGTGGTCGGCACGAACCTTGCGGTGGAGCTCGCGAAGCTGCAGTAATTTATCGCCTCCCCCTACAGCCTCTGCGGACCCCTTGCGGAACAAAATTCCGCAAGGGGTCTTTTTACCTGTTTTTTCCATGGATAATCTTTCTTACTCCGGCAGCGATTTGTTTACGCAATTTGCCTTGACAGCCCGCCTTCCGCCTTTTATAGTGGATATCACAGAGATTACCGAAACGTCCGGTATCGTCGGCTCGAAAGCCGCAAAAGGAGAGATTTTTTATGAAAATCACGGTCATACACGGCAGTCCCAGAAAAGGCAACAGCTACACGGCTGCGCAGAAATTTTTACAGGCGATGAAAGAGCATGGAGAAATCACCGTGCGGGAATTTTTTCTGCCGAAGGATCTGCCCGACTTCTGCAAGGGCTGCTACAACTGCTTTCTGAGAGATGAGCTGACCTGTCCGCACGCCGGGTACGTGCAGCCGATTCTTCAGGCGATGCTGGAAGCCGACGGTCTTGTTTTCAATTCGCCCGTCTATGTGCTCTCCCTGAGCGGCCCCATGAAGTCCTTTCTCGACCATTTCGGCTTTATCTTCCTGCCGCACCGCCCCCGTCCGGAAATGTTCCACAAGAAGGCGTTTATTCTGTCCACGACCGCGGGCGCCGGAACGCGTTCCGCCATGGGCGTGATCGCGAAAAGCCTGAAAGGCTGGGGCGTTAACCGGGTATCTCAAAGGGGCTTTTCCATGTACAGCCTAAGCTGGGACGAAATGCCGGCGAAAAGGCGGCAAAAATTTGAAAACCGGCTTCAAGCGGACGCGGCCGGATTCTACAAGGCCGTCGCCGGAAAAAGGGACAGACCGCCCTATCTGCAGACCCGTTTTCTATATTTTATCAGCAAACAGCTGCAGAAAGGCCGGGAAGGCAACCAGCTGGACAAGCGTTACTGGAAGGAACACGGATGGCTGGACGGCGTCTCCCCGTTTCATTTCGATAAACCGGCTGATTAGCACTTGAAAGCCGGGCCGTTCAATGGTAAACTATAACAATACTCAGTAATGGCGGTGATCCCTTTGGACAAGCTGAAAAAGCTGTGGCGCTTTCTGACAACACCGGAAATGATCTCCTACATTATTTTCGGCGTTTTTACCACGGCCGTCAATGTAGTGAGCTACGGTCTTCTGCGCCCGGTCATTCACTGGAACGCACAGTGGGACGTTCTGACGGCAAATACGATCGCCTGGATTCTTTCCGTGGCCTTTGCGTTTATCACCAACAAGCTCTTTGTATTCCGCAGCAAAAGCTTCGCGGCAAAGCTGTTCTGGAGGGAGCTTTCCGCCTTCGTAGGCGCCCGTCTTCTGTCGCTCGGCGTGGATTCGCTGGGGATGCTGCTCATGGTGAACGCGCTGGCCTGGAACGACTGGCTAGCAAAGATCATTATGAACGTTATCGTGGTAATTATAAATTATGTGCTGAGCAAGATGATTATCTTTAAAAAATAATGGAGCGCAGCCAGCGCCCCTGATTATGGAGGAAGTTAATATGTTGGCAACTGAAAAAACAATGGACAAAATTGTCGCTCTGTGCAAAAACCGCGGGTTTGTTTACTCCGGCAGCGAAATCTACGGCGGCCTGTCGAACACCTGGGATTACGGTCCGCTGGGTGTTGAATTCAAGAACAACGTCAAACGCGCGTGGCTGAAAAAATTCGTGCAGGAAAGCCGGTACAACGTAGGGCTGGACACCGCGATTTTGATGAATCCGCAGGTCTGGGTAGCCTCCGGCCATGTGGGCGGCTTTTCCGACCCGCTGATGGACTGCCGCGACTGCAAAACCCGCCACCGCGCGGACAAGCTGATCGAGGACGCCGGCGGCGACCCCAACGGCATGACCTTTGACCAGATGAGCGACTATATCAAAAACAACAACATCAAATGCCCGGAATGCGGCTCTTCCAACTTCACCGACATCCGCAAGTTCAACCTGATGTTCAAAACCTTTCAGGGGGTAACGGAAGACGCCAAAAACGAAATCTTCCTCCGGCCGGAAACCGCGCAGGGCATTTTTGTCAACTTTGCCAACATTCAGCGCACCACCCGCCGCAAGCTCCCCTTTGGCGTTGCACAGATCGGCAAAAGCTTCCGCAACGAAATCACACCGGGCAACTTTACGTTCCGCACGCGTGAATTCGAACAGATGGAGCTTGAATTCTTCTGCAAGCCGGACACCGACCTCGACTGGTTTTACTACTGGAAGGATTACTGCAAAAAGTGGCTGCTCAATCTGGGCATGACGGAAGAAAACATGCGGCTGCGCGACCACGAGCAGGAGGAGCTGTCCTTCTACTCCAAGGCGACCACCGACATTGAATACCTGTTCCCGTTCGGCTGGGGCGAGCTCTGGGGCATTGCCGACCGCACCAATTACGACCTGACGCAGCACCAGAACCATTCCGGCAAGAGCCTTGAGTACTTTGACCCGGAAACAAACGAGCGGTATGTCCCGTACGTTGTCGAGCCGTCCCTCGGCGCCGACCGCGTTGCACTCGCCTTCCTATGCGACGCCTACGACGAGGAAAAGCTGGATGAAAAGGACACCAGAATCGTCATGCGGCTGCATCCCGCGCTGGCTCCCTATAAGGCCGCCATTCTTCCGCTTTCCAAAAAGCTGAACGAAAAGGCGCAGGAAATTAGCATAACCCTTTCCAAGCACTTCATGGTGGACTACGACGACTCGGGTTCCATCGGCAAGCGTTACCGCCGCCAGGACGAAATCGGCACCCCGTTCTGCATCACCTACGATTTCGACAGCAAAACGGACGGCCGCGTGACCGTGCGCGACCGCGACACCATGCAGCAGGAGCGCATCGCCATTTCCGAGCTGGTCAACTATATTAGCAAGAAAATTGAATTCTAAATAACAGGCTTCCGTAATATTAAAAAACAAGCGACAGAGAACCGTCCCTTCCGAATGGAAAAACGGTTTTCTGTCGCTGTTTGTTTCTATGGACCGTTCCGTACCCCGCGTTTAGGTTATCGCCTATTTTTCCTTCGCGGCCTCTAAAGAACCGGTATTTTCAATTTCTGATATCATGTCAATGCGAAGCTGATGACGGCCGCCCTCATATTTCGCGGCGAGCCATTCGTCTACAATCATTTTCGCCGTTTCAATACCGATCACACGGGCGCCGAATGCGATGATATTGGAATTGTTGTGCTGCTTGGAAAGCCTTGCCGTATAAGGCTCGCTGCAGACGCAGGCGCGGATTCCCTTCACCTTATTCGCCGCAAGCGAAATACCGACACCGGTACCGCAGATCAGAACACCGCCATCCACTTCACCGGATGCCACCAGTTTTCCCACTTTATACCCGCTGATCGGATAATGGAAACGATCGGTACTGTCTGTTCCGACATCGATCACTTCCATTCCCTTTTGCTCCAGATAAGCTTTGATTTCTTTCTTCATTTCCACAGCTACATGGTCGTTACCAATTGCCAATTTCATATAGATTCTTTCCTTTCCACCACCACAGTTTAGTTCCCACAAAAAGAAAACCTGTGTATTTTCCAGCGCGGCCTGCAAAACGAACCCCCGTTCCTGAAAGGGCACACTGCCGACCGCTTACAGGTAACTGGATTCCGCCAGCCGCCTGCGCGCATAAATTGCAGCGCCCACCGTCCCGTTCTCCTGATTAGGGCGGGAATAGCGCAGGTCAAGCGTCCGCTCGGGATACGGCTTACGGGTATAGCGGTGTACCGCCTGAAAGAGAACCTCCTCTGGGAAACCGTCCATCTGAAGAAGTCCTCCCCCCAGAATCATGCAGTCCGGATCAAAAAGATTTACTTCCGTAGCCACCGTTTGCCCCATACCTTCCACGAATGTGCGCAGTTCAGGGGTATCGGCGTGCCGCTGAAACAAGAACGGAATCGGCGTTTGGGGAAAACTTTCAGATTGAATCCGTTCCAGCGCAATACCGGAAACCACCGTTTCCAGACAGCTTATGTTGCCGCACATGCACCGGCGGGTATTGCCGTATACGGGCATGTGCCCAAGCTCGGCGGCAGCCCCATTGTGGCCCAGCAGAATTTTTCCATCCACCATAATTGCATTCCCAATACCGGTCCCAAAATAGATTGCCGTCACACATTCCCGCGTTTCAACGCCGAGGTCTTCCAGATCGAACAGCAGCAGGTTGTTAACATCGCGGTTGATAAAGACCGGGATACCAAGCTCTTTTTCAAGCGCTTCCACAACGTGAAAATTATCCGGGATACAGGGAATATTCGGTGTCTGCACCACAACGGTGCGTGCGCGGTTTATGGTGGAAGGAAACCCGATCGACACAGCCTGCGGCATTTTTCCGCCGGCATTTCTCTCACAGTAACCGCGGATGAACCGCCCCAGCCTCTCTGCGGGATCGCATCCGTCCGAAAATGCGTCCCGCGTGCTGATCCGCGTGAATCCCTCCATCCTGTTTTCCGGATCCACAAGGCCAAAGCGCATGTTTGTTCCGCCAATATCAATGCCTAAAATATAACTTTTGTCTACATTCACTCTCAGCTCCCCCCGTTCACAGCCGGACGCCGGTTTCTTCCTCAAATTGCGCCTTCATCTTGGAGAAGGCAGTCTGCAGGTTATCGTCCAGACTGAACAGCCCGGACGACCCCAGGATAAACACATCGGTACCCGCCCGATAAAGGCGCCCAAAGGTCTTTCGGTTGCAGGACCCGTCGACCATAATTTTATAATGCCATCCGTTCTCTTCGCGCAGACGCTTGGCTTCTTCGATCTTGCCGACCATCTCGGTAATAAAGGGCTGCCCGGCGAACCCTACGTCCACCGTCATCAGTGTCAGCACATCCACACGGTCGAGATAATGCTTGCAGTACTGGAGCGGCGTCGCCGGATTCAGGGTAATCCCCACCTTGCACCCAACGTCGCGGATGCGATTCAGGGTGCGGAAGCAGTCGGTGTTGATCGTCTCCGCATGGGGGCTGATCAGCGCGGCCCCCGCCTCGGCGCAGACGTCAATCCAGTCATTGGGGTCCGTGGTCATCAGGTGCACATCCATCGGTTTCTTTGCCACCTGTCCGCAGACCCGAATAAAATCCGGGCTGAGTGTTATGTTTTTGCAGTAATGACCGTCCATAATGTCGATGTGATAGCCATCCGTAAACTGATCGAGGATCTCGATCTGATGACGAATATTCAAAAGATCCATGCACATCAGACTGACAGAAAATTCAGGTTTCATAAGTATTCCTCCGGCATAATGAAATAAGATGCAGACATTTTCCGGGTCAGCTCTTGCGGCTGGCGCCGAAGAAACGGTCCAGTGTAACCGCTATAATCAGCAGACACCCCATGGCAAGCTGCTGGTAGTAGCTTGAAACACCAACCATGTTCAGGCCGTTGTTGATAACGCCGATAATCAAACCGCCGACCACCACTTTGGGGATTTCGCCGACGCCCCCAAAAAACGATGCGCCGCCGATGATGACCGCTTCAATCGCATAGGTCTCATACCCGGTCCCGGCATTGGGTTCCGCCGCAGCCAGACGCGCAATGTTCACCATGCCGGCGAGCGATGCGCACAGACCGGAAATTGCAAACGCAATAATCGTGTGCTTTTTGACGGTAATACCGGCGTACCAGGCGGATTGCGGATTCCCTCCCAGCGCATAAAGATTACGTCCGCACTGGGTTTTTCTGGTGAAGATCACCAGAATAACCGCAGTGACCAGCGCATCAATAATCGGCACAGGAACCATGCCAAACAACTTTCCGCCCGCTATTCTTGAGAAAGAAGCCGGCAGCCCGGAAACGGCGCGGGCATCGGTCACAATGTACACCAAGCTGCGCAGAATCGCCTGGGTGCCGAGCGTGATGATGAACGGAGGCAGTCCGGTCGCAGTGATCAGCACACCGTTGGCGATGCCCATTGCCAGGCCAAACACCACAACGCCCAGCAGGACCGCCACAACCGGCTGCATACCGGCGTTCACCATCAGCTGCGCGGTCAGCGCACCGGAAAGAGCCATAATCGAGCTGACACTCAGGTCAATACCGCCCAGCAGGATGGCAAAGAACTCGCCGAGACCAAGCAGGATGGTGATAGAACTCTGCTCCATAATTTTGACGAGGTTGCCGCCCGTAAGGAAGCTGGCCGGCTGCAAAGCGCCGAAGACGAAAATCATCGCCGCAAGGATCGTGACTGTGCTGTATTTATCCCAATAGTCCCCGAAGGTAAACTTTTTCTTTTCGATCTCTTTCATCTGGTTTTCCTCCACAATCATGCAATTTCGCCGGTGGCGGCTTTGGCAAGTTTTTCTTCTGTCGCGGACGTAACATCGTATTCCGCAGTGATTCTTCCCTCCGCCATAACGATGATCCGATCACATAATCCCAGCAACTCCGGCATTTCACTGGAAACCACGATAACCCCGACACCCTGATCCGCCAGACCCCGCATCAGCTTGTAAATCTCACTTTTGGTTCCAACGTCGATGCCCTTGGTCGGCTCGTCAAAGATAAGCAGCTTTACCCCGGCCGCCATCCATTTCCCGAGAATCACCTTCTGCTGGTTTCCTCCCGAAAGCTGAGAGGTCAGCTGCTGAAGCGACGCACACTTGATCTGAATGTCGGCACGCTGCCGCTCGGCAATCTTTTTCTCTCCGGCTTCATTTGTTAATCCCCATATTCCATCTAGCAGTGAATGCTTCAACTGATATGCGATTGCAATGTTGCGCTGGTTGCTGAAATTGGGAAAAAAACCCGTTTCACGGCGGTTTTCCGTCAGCATCCCGATCCCGTTCCGCAGTGCCTCATAGGGGTTCCTGATCCGCAGACGCTTGCCTTCCAGCAGGATCTCACCGGAAGCTTTTGGAGCCGCTCCATAAATAGCGCACATTGTTTCGCTGCGCCCCGCGCCCACAAGGCCCGAAAATCCCAGAATTTCTCCGCGGCGCAGCTGAAATGTAACATCCTTGGCGCGGTTATCTTTTCGTGTCAGATTTCTGCATTCAAACAGGACGTCACCGAACTGATAATGCTCCTCGGGGGTATGCTGATAGGTACCCTTGATCTCGCGTCCCACCATCATCCGGATCATATCGTCGGTGGTCAGCTCCGCAACCGGAAAGGTCCCCATCTGGCTGCCGTCTTTCATGATGGTGATCCGATCCCCGATTTCCGCAATTTCGGACAGCTTATGGGAGATAAAAACCACGCCGCGTCCTTCAGACTTCAGCTGACGGATAATAGTAAACAGTTTTTTGACTTCATCCTCGGTCAATGAAGAAGTCGGTTCATCCATTACGATAATCTTTGCGTCGAAAGCAATTGCTTTCGCGATTTCCACCATCTGCTTTTCGCTGATACTCAGGTCACCCACGCTGGTGGTCGGTTTCCGTGAGCCAAGGTTCACCCGCTCCAACAGTTCCGCGGTACGGGCGTTAATCTGAGCGTAATCCACCACGGAAATGCCTCCCGCTTTTTTGGACGGCAGGCGTCCCATAAAAATATTTTCACGGATATCAAGCCAGTTTACGGCGCTGAGCTCCTGATAAATGATGCTGATACCATATTCGGCAGACAGGCGCGGCGTGAGTTTCTGATATTCCTGGTCGCCAATCACGATGGTGCCTTCATCCGGGGTATAGGCACCGCTGAGAATTTTCATCAGCGTAGACTTGCCGGCTCCATTCTCGCCGAGAAGCACATGCACTTCGCCGGGCAAAACATCAAAATTAATATTGTTCAGAGCCACAACGCCCGGAAAACGTTTGGTAATGTTTTTCATCTGGATAATCGGTTCCATCGCGTTCTCCCCTTTTGTTTTTCAGATTTCCGGTTTCTGTTCAGACATTGTCAGCCGGGCAGACACCCCGCTGTACCTGCGGCGCAGCGTCTGCCGCTCGCAATGTCTGAAAC
>UREO01000093.1 GCA_900546895.1 uncultured Oscillospiraceae bacterium | reverse complement strand
GAGATCTGCGCATGTCTCGTGGGCTCGGAGATGTGTATAAGAGACAGCCGTAGGCGATGTTGTCGTACAGTGTCATGGGGAACGGGTTCGGCTTCTGGAACACCATGCCGGCGCGCTTGCGCAGCAGGGTGACGTCGGTGCGGGGGTCGTAGATATCCTCGCCGTCGATCATTACCTTTCCCGTAATTTTGCAACTTTCGATCAGGTCGTTCATCCGGTTGACCGTTTTCAGGCAGGTGGATTTTCCGCAGCCGGAGGGTCCGATAAAAGCCGTTACTTTATTGCGGGGGATTTCCATATTGACGCTTTTCAGAGCCTGAAAATCTCCGTAAAACAAATTCATGTCCTGAATTGATATCTTTGTTTCCATATTTTATTCTTCTTATCCTTTCCTGAGAGTCCTGGAGAGCAGCGCAGCAAGCCGGTTGAGTAAAAAAACCAGAATCAGCAGCACGGACGCCGTGGCGAACGCGATGTGCATGGCGTCGGGCGAGTTGGCCTCCCGCGCGGTCTGGTAAAGGTGCAGGGTCAGCGTACGGCCGCTTGCAAAGATCTGCCGGACAAATCCCTTCGGCATATTATAGGACAATCCAGAAGTAAACAGAAGGGCCGCGCTTTCGCCCACGATTCTTCCCATGGCGAGTATCACGGCGGTCAGCACGCCGGGCATGGCGCAGGGCAGCACAATCCCCATCACAACGCGCAGCTTTCCGGCGCCGAGGGCCAGGGCGCCCTCTTTATAGCTGCCCGGGACGGACAGGAGCGACTCCTCCGTCGTGCGGATAATCGTCGGCAGAATGCACAGGGTCATCGTAAGGCAGCCGGCCAGAAGCGACGTCTGCAGGCGGAACAGGATACAGAAGACCGTATAGCCGAACAAACCGAAGATAATGGACGGAATACCCGAAAGGATCTCCGTGGTAAAGCGGATCGCTTTGACCAGTCTGCCCTGCTTTGCATACTGTGTCAGATAGATTGCCGAGGAAATACCGATGGGGGCGGAAATCATCAGAGTGATGATTACAATATACATGGTGTTGATAATCATGGGCAGAATGCCCTTTAAGTCATCATTCGTTTCCGAATAAGGTGTGGAAATAAATTTCCACGAAAGATAGGAGACGCCGTTGACCAGGATATAGAAAATAATTCCCAGAAGCACGATCACCGTGACCGCCGCCGCGGTATTGATCAGCACCTTCAGGAAGGTATCGAAGGGGCGCTTCCGTTTTCCGTAAAGAGAGCTACTCGGCATCCATCTGCACTCCCTTCCTTGAAATATAGGTAAAGCTGATATTAACGATCATGATAAACACAAACAGCACCAGTCCGATAGCAAAAAGCGCCTGACGGTGCAGACCGGAGGCATAGCTCATCTCCATGGCGATACCGGTCGTCAGGAAACGCACCGTTCCCAGAAGGGACGGCATGTTGGCGACGTTTCCCGCCACCATAATGACCGCCATCGTCTCGCCGATCGCGCGGCCGACGCCCAGAATAACGCCCGCAAGGATTCCGGACCGGGCAGCCGGGATGCTGACCTTGAAAATCGTGGCAGTGGGTGTTGCGCCCAGCGCGAGGGACGCCTCCCGGTAAGCCTCGGGCACCGCTTTTAACGAGGTCTCCGTTACGCTGACGATGGTGGGAAGCACCATGATCGCAAGGATCAGGATCGACGCCAGCAGGCTGTCGCCGATGGTATTGTTCCGGAACGGCGGAAAATCGCGGATAGCCGGAACAATGACCAGCATCCCGAAAAAGCCGTAGATAACGGACGGAATTCCGGCGAGCAGTTCTATCGCCGGGTGGACCAGACGGGCAAGCTGCGGCTTCGCCGTTTCCGCAAGGAAAACAGCCGTCAGAATTCCGACGGGTACCCCCAGCAGGATGGCCCCCACCGTCCCCGCGATAGAGGAGAGAATCAGCGGCAGGATGCCGAAGACGTTCGCCCCCGCGTTCCACTCCCTGCCGAACAGGAACTGCCCCAGGCCGATCTGCAGAACGGCGGGAGAACCCGCGGCGAAAATGTACACGGTAATGAGGACGACTGAGCCGACGGACACACAGGAAAAGACTAGAAAAATGGATTCCGCAAGCTTTTCCGTCCCCTGCGTCCAGAGGGACAGGACCGCGCACACGATTCCGCCAACCAGCACATAAACGGACGGCCAGAGATAGGCAATCGAAATTTTGCTGATATTCAGCTGCGTGACCGCCGTCTGGATGCTGGAGGTGGTAATCAGGACAATCAGGGGAGTGACCGCGGACAGCACAAACGCCGTTCCGGCCATCGCCGGCTTTTTGAGCAGAAGCAAAAGGATTCCCGCGGCCGGAAGAAGCACCCCGGCAATCACCGAAATTCTGGTAAGGAGCGGGATCGTGACAAGGCCGCTGAGTTCCGCCCCCTGTACGCGCATCCCTCTCACCGTCGCCAGTTGGAAAGCGCTGAGGACATATGTTGTATTTTTAAAGACAAACTGAATGTACGGAAGAAAAAATGCAAGGACGGAAATAAGGCCTAACAAAATTGCCAGGCCTTTCTTCACATTATTCTTTTTTTTGTTTTTCAGCGCGTTCTCCGCGCTGTCCATCGCTATGCTCATTTTGCCAGTACCAGTCCGGCTTTCTTAATAACATCCTGTCCTTCGCCCGATTTGATGAATTCAAACCATGCCTTCACAAGATCGCTGTCGGAGCCTTTTTTATAGATTTCAATGAAGGGTCTCTGCGCTTTGTAGCTTCCGTTTACAATGTTCTCTTCATTCGCTTTGATGCCATCGACATCGACCGCTGTTACGGTATCGTTTACCGAATCAAGGGAAACGTAGCCGATTGCGCCCTTGTCGCTGCCTACTTTGGTAACTACTTCACCGGTGGAGGAAAGCTCTGCGGCGTATTTGCACTTTTTCTCTACCTTGAAGATGCTTTCAAAGCCGTCGCGCGTACCGCTTGCCGCTTCACGTCCGAGCACTGTGATTTTAGCGTCGTCTCCGCCGACATCTTTCCAGTTTGTAATTTCTCCCGTGAAGATTTTGGAAATCTGATCGGATGTAAGACCGTTTACCTTGTTGTCCTTATTGACCGCAATGGCGATACCGTCGATGGCGATCTGCACGATTTCATAATCCTCCGGTTTTTCTTCGTCCTTCATTTTTCTGGAAAGATCGCCGATCAGGGCCGTACCAGCGCTGACCGCTTTTGCCGCGTCGCCGGAACCGGTTCCGCTTTTTTCAACCGTTACGCCGGGGTATTTCGCCTGGAAAGCTTCGCCCAGAGCCTGACAGACCTTAGCCATGGAAGTGGAGCCGTTGAGTGTCAGCTTGCCGCTCAGCTGCTCCGTGGCAGACGACCCGCTCTCGGATACCGCTGTATTGGATGTATCTGCGTCGGAAGCAGCGGAAGAAGTTCCTTCAACCTCCGAACTGCACCCCACAAATACAGACCCCAGAATCGCAGCTGTTAAAACAGCAGATATGATTTTCTTCATTTTGGACAGTCCTCCTACAAAATTATGTTTTCGGTTTCTTTATCACAATTGCTATTTTACGAATTCAATGTTAAATCCCTGTTAAGCTTAGTTTAGATTGAATTTAAATAAATATGCCGACTGTAACCGGCTTTAAAATCCATTTTGCAAATAATATTTTCTTCTCTTTTTCTCCCTCCGTATCATTATTATAGAAATTTTATTTCAGCTTGCGGGAAAAACGCAAACTTGTTGCAGAATCAACTGGAACTACTATTAATTCAGAAGCGTTTTCAGCCATCGGGATTGATTTTGATCAATTCGCCATAACCCGCCGGCATATTTTGTGAAATTAAAGATTGACGAACCGAAAAAAATATTGTAAAATTAATAAATCAATTTAAAGCGATAAAGTATTGATAGCTTTAAAGCAATAAAATCCGAAATAGGCGAGAGGATGGGTATTTCATGAAAAAGACACTCGCATTGCTGTTGGCAGGGGTGATTGCTCTTTCCGCGACGGCTTGTACTTCCAGTACTTCCGCAACTTCTTCCGCAGGCCCGGCGGCTTCCGGAGCGGCTGAGAAGAAATTAAAAATCGGCATTGTCCAGCTTGTGGAGCATCCCGCACTGGACGCGGCGTATAAGGGCTTTGTCGACGGGCTTGCAGAGGCAGGCTATGTTGACGGAAAAAACATTGCGCTGGACTACCAGAACGCGCAAAATGAGCAGGCAAACTGCCAGACCATCGCCACCAAGCTGGTGGACGATAAATCCGACCTGATCCTTGCGATCGCGACCCCGGCCGCACAGGCGGTCGCAAACACGACCAAGGATATTCCGGTTCTGGTGACCGCGGTCACCGACCCCGCGGACGCAAAGCTGGTCGCTTCCAATGAGAAGCCGAGCGGAAATGTAACGGGCACCTCCGACCTGACCCCGGTGGAAGAACAGATGAAGCTGTTGAAGCAGCTGCTGCCGAACGCGAAGAAGGTTGCGATGCTGTACTGCTCAAATGAAAGCAACTCGAAATTCCAGGTGGACATTGCGAAAAAAGCCGCGGCCGGGCTGGGACTGGAAACGACGGACGCCACGGTTTCCAATTCCAACGAGATTCAGCAGGTGGTCCAGTCGCTGGTCGGCAAGGTCGACGCGATTTACGCTCCGACCGACAACATGATCGCTTCCGGTATGGCGACGGTTTCCATGGTTGCGCAGCCCGCGAAGCTGCCGGTCATCGTGGGGGAATCCGGTATGGTGGACAACGGCGGACTTGCTACATACGGTATCAATTACTATAACCTCGGGTTGCTTACCGCGAAACAGGCGGTGAAAATTCTGAAAGACGGCGCAAAGCCGGCGGATATGCCGATTGAGTATTCCACCAACTGCGACCTGACCATCAATAAAGAAGCCGCCGAAAAAATCGGCGTGACCGTTCCGCAGGAGCTGCTGGATAAGGCGGGGGCCGCAAGCACCGCCAGCAAATAAACACCAAAAACAGAACAGCACGGCGATAGGGGGAATCCCCCTATCGCTCCTGTTGCGTTAAGGAGAATTCACAATGGGTCTGTTACAGGCAATGCACGGCGCGGCGGCGCAGGGTGTTCTATGGAGCATTATGACGCTGGGCGTTTACATCACCTTCAAGGTACTGGATTTTGCCGACCTGACGGTCGACGGCAGCTTTGCCACCGGCGGCGCGGTCTCGGCGGTTTTAATTTCTCACGGAATGAACCCTTTCCTCTCACTTTTATTCGCTTTGGCCGCCGGTATGGCCTGCGGCTTTATCACCGGCTTTTTACATACCAAACTGGAAATTCCGGGGATTCTTGCGGGAATCCTGACCATGATCGCCCTCTACTCTATCAATATCCGCATCATGGGGAAAGCGAATATCCCGCTTCTCGGTATTTCCACCATCGTTACCGCGGTTTCCGGGCTTTATCCGGCGCTCAGCGTGAACACGATTTCGCTGGCGATCGGCCTGATTTTCTCCGCCGCAGTAATCGGGTTCCTGTACTGGTTTTTCGGTACGGAAATCGGTTGCTCGGTTCGCGCGACCGGCAACAATGAATACATGGTCCGCGCGCTGGGCGTCAACACCGATAAGACAAAAATTCTGGGGCTGGTACTGAGCAACGGCCTTGTCGCGCTGTCCGGCGCAATGGTGGCGCAGAGTCAGGGGTACGCGGACGTCGGCATGGGCACCGGCACCATCATGATCGGCCTTGCTTCCGTCATCATCGGCGAGGTGCTGATGGGCAACCGTTTCTCTTTCGCCTACAAGCTGATTTCCGTAGTGATAGGTTCCGTTATTTACCGCATGGTGATTGCTTTGGTTCTGCGCTTCGGTATGAAGTCCACCGACCTGAAGCTGTTCACCTCCATTATTGTCGCGATCGCGCTGGCTATCCCCGTACTGAACAGGATTTTGCAGCCGGTGATCAGAAAGCTGGATCAAATTCTGCAGCCCGTGAAGCGAAAAGCGGACAAGATTTTCCGCCCTCTGAAAAACATCCTGAAAAAAGGCGGACGCACAGCCGGAAACGGAGGAAATACAAAATGATCCGACTGACAAATGTGAGCAAAACCTTCAATGCCAACACCATCAATGAAAAAAAAGCGCTGGTCGATTTGAATCTGACCATTGAAACCGGCGATTTCCTTACGGTCATCGGCGGAAACGGCGCCGGAAAATCCACACTGCTGAACCTGATCGCGGGTGTTTTCCCCTGTGACGGCGGGCAGATTGTGCTGGACGACATCGATCTGACTAAGCAGCCCGAATACCGCCGGGCAAAGCTTCTGGGCCGCGTGTTTCAGGACCCGATGATGGGCACCGCCGCGGACATGGGCATTGAGGAAAATCTGGCCATGGCGTATCGCAGAGGGAAAAAGCGCGGTTTGGGCTGGGGAATCAAAAAAGGCGAACGGGCCGTCTATAAAGAAAAGCTGGAAACGCTGGAGCTCGGGCTGGAAACCAGGCTTTCCGGCAAGGTAGGGCTGCTGTCCGGCGGCCAGCGTCAGGCGCTGACCCTGCTGATGGCTACGCTTCAAAAGCCGAAGCTTCTTCTGCTGGACGAACATACTGCGGCTCTGGACCCTAAAACCGCGCGCAAGGTGCTGGAGCTGACCGACGAAATGATCAGACGGGACAATCTGACCACACTGATGGTCACACATAACATGAAGGACGCCATCCGGCTGGGCAACCGCCTGATCATGATGCACGAAGGCAGAATTATTTTCGATATCAAGGGTCAGGAAAAGAAAAACCTGCAGGTAAAAGACCTGCTTGAAAAATTCGAGACCGTGAGCGGAAACACCATGGACAACGACAGAATGCTCCTGTCATAGCCCACTTAAAAACCCGCCGTGCTTCAGGCTGCCGAAAACCGCAACGCCGACTGAGGAAGTTTCACAAAAGCCTGACGGGGTACTCCTTCCGACGCGCCGAGCGCGCCACCTCCCTCACAGAGGGAGGCTCATTCGGTCTGCACTTGCTTTTTGAACGATTGATCGAGCTCTGACAGTTTTGGGGATTCTTGAGCGCGGCAAAAAACTGCCGCGCTCTTACTTTGCCTTTATTCTTTTTTGATCGGTATGTTTTGTCCATATCGCGGTGAAAGGAAGCGGAACTTCCGGTTGTTCTTCGTACAATATCCCCAAATTTTAAAATGCCCCTTTACTTTAACGTGCTAATAAGGTAAAATACTGATATTGGAGAGTCCAATGAGAAGAGAAGTGGGGTATTAAAAATGAAAAAAATATTATCTTTATTATTAGCGGTTGGTATTGCCTTTTCCTGCGCCGCCTGCGGCAGCACCGCTGCCAGCAGCGTCGGCAGTACCGGTACCGCGTCGGCCGCGGACGAATCCTGGACCAAGGTTGAGAAAGCAGGCAAGCTGGTGCTTGGCCTTGACGACGCGTTTCCCCCGATGGGATACGTAGACACCAAAACGGGCGAGCTGGTCGGCTTTGATATCGACCTTGCCAAAGAAGCCTGCAAGCGCCTCAACATTGAGCTGAAAACACAGCCGATCGACTGGGACAGCAAAACCGCTGAACTGAACAACGGCAACATCGACTGCCTGTGGAACGGTTTCAGCAAAACCGACGAGCGCGAAAAGGAATTCAGCCTGAGTATTCCTTATATGAAAAACGAGCAGATCATCCTCGTCAAAACGGATTCTTCCTATCAGGGGCTCGAGTCCCTGGCCGGAAAGACCATCGGCGTGCAGTCGGATTCTTCCGCGGAAGTCGCCCTGAACGAAAATGAGGATTTCAAGAAAACTTTAAAATCCGTTGTACAGATCGACGACTATTCCAAAGCGGTCATGGAGCTGCAGAACGGCACCATCGACGCGATCAGCATTGACGAAGTGGTTGCGCGTTACTATCTGACCAACAACCCGAACGCCTATAAGGTGCTTCAGGACAAGGACGGCAAGGACGCTTCTCTTGCCACCGAGGACTATGTCATCGGCTTCCGCAAGGCGGACAGCGCGCTGACGGAAAAGATCAACGGTGTTTTGAAGGAAATGGCGTCGGACGGCACGATGGCGACGATTTCCCAGAAATGGTTCGGCGAGGATGTTACCACCGTAGAAAAATAAAACGATTTCACGTTGCATTCTGAGGGATACTGTAACCGAAGAATCCATGTTATAACTGTCGTCTGGGACACTCTCTTCACCCAGAAGAACAGATTCAGATTTTTCCCCTGCGCGGCATAGAGCCGGACTTTGTCCGGTTCTGTGCCTTTGGCTTTTTTACACAAACACTTTATGGAGGTCGCGTTCATGAATTATCAGGTGCTTTTGACACAGATGCTGGAAGCAACCCTTATGTCACTGCGTATCTTTTTCGTCACCCTCATTTTTTCGCTGCCGCTCGGCCTGCTGGTAGCCAAAGGACGCATGGCGAAGACCAGGCTCATCAATCTTCCGGTCAGGCTTTACATACTGCTGATGCGCGGAACTCCGCTGATGCTGCAGCTTCTGTTCTTCTTCTACGCTCTGAATCCCCTGTTCGGGATTCAGCTTGACCGCGTTCTGGCGGCGGAGGTCGCCTTTGTCCTGAACTACGCGGCGTATTTCGCGGAAATCTTCCGCGGGGGGATTGAGGGCATTCCCCGCGGCCAGCATGAAGCGGCAAAGGTGCTTGGTTTTACGCGCGGCCAGACCTTCTTTCGTATCATCCTGCCGCAGGTCGTCAAGCACATTATCCCGCCGATGGGAAACGAGTTCATCACGCTCGTGAAGGATACCTCCCTGGCACAGGTGATCGGCATTGTCGAGCTGCTCAAGGTAACCTCCAACTGGGTTTCCTCGGCGGTCAACATGACGCCGCTGGTGATTGCCGGCGCGTTCTATCTTGTGATGAACGGCGTGGTTACCAGATTCTTTACGGTGGCCGAAAACCGGCTGAACTATTATCGTTAGGAGGATGGAAATGCATATCTTAACCGCCAAAGAAATCTGCAAAAGCTTCGACGGCACAAAAGTGCTGAACGGCATTTCAATCGAAGTAACCAAAGGGCAGGTGCTCGCGGTCATCGGGCCGTCCGGCTCGGGAAAAAGCACTCTGCTGCGCTGCGTTACTCAGCTGGAAACGGTGGATTCCGGCGAGATCACCATCTGTGGAGATACGCTGGTGAAAAACGACGGAAACGGCAAAGCCGTTTATTCGGACAAGGCCGCATGCAGCAAAATCGGGCTGCATATCGGGCTGGTTTTCCAGAATTTCAACCTTTTCCCCCACCTTTCCGTGATGCAGAACATTACGGAAGCGCCCATCCGCGTACTGCGCCGTTCAAAAGTGGAGGCGGAAGCCGCCGCGAAGGAGCTTCTCCAGAAAATGGATCTGGCGGATAAGGCGGACGCCTACCCCTGCCAGCTTTCCGGCGGACAGCAGCAGCGCGTGTCCATTGCCCGCGCGCTCGCAATGAATCCGGATATCCTGTTTTTCGACGAGCCGACCAGCGCGCTCGACCCGGAGTTGACGGGAGAAATTCTCAAGGTCATCCGCGAGCTTGCGGCGGAGCATATGACGATGGTGGTCGTCACCCACGAAATGAAATTCGCCCGGGACGTAGCCGACTACGTAGTCTTTATGGACAACGGAACGATTGTCGAGCAGGGAAACCCGGAACAGCTTTTCGGCAATACGCAGAACGACCGCACCAAAGCCTTCCTGTCCCGTTTCAATGAGAATTAAAAGAGATTACTGCTAAAGGAACGAGCAGTGACAAATCGTACAAAGTCGTGCCCCAAAATGAAAAGGCTCTATAATAAATGTTGGGGTAAAGAATAGAGCTTTGAAAAAAAGAGTA
>UREO01000092.1 GCA_900546895.1 uncultured Oscillospiraceae bacterium | reverse complement strand
GGTCTGAGAATGTCGATCAGTCTCTTGTGCGTTCTCATCTCGAATTGTTCACGGCTGTCCTTGTACTTGTGAACAGCGCGCAGAACCGTAATGATCTGCTTTTCAGTCGGGAGCGGAACCGGTCCGGCAACCCTTGCGCCCGTACGCTTCGCTGTCTGTACAATCTTTTCAGCCGACTGGTCAACCAGCTGATGATCGTAACCCTTGATTCTTATCCTGATTTTTTCCTTGACTGCCACTGTGAATCGCCTCCTTGTTGTAGTTGGCGGGCGACGTTTTTTAAATCCTAACACTGTGCCGGGTGTTCCCTCTTAACACATTGAAAAACCGGATTCACTTTTACAAGTTAAATCCGGGTATAGGCATAAAAAACGTCTGAGCATAATAAGAGCATCCACACGGAAATCCGCACATAAACCCTTATCGCACGCTCAAAGTATCTGTCGCCCGGTTTAAAATCGGACATACTCCACGGAAAAACCGGCGTATTTCAGCCGCAACCTCCCGCTTCATCGCATATCTGTCGCAGTCGTGCTTGATTATAATACCATAAAAGAGCTTGCTATGCAACACTTATTTTCTCTTTATTGCAAGAAATTTATACACGATATTTAGTAATGCTGCCAAATTTTTTTTCAACAATTAGCAAGAGAGGAATTTTCTTTCAAAAGCGCTTCCTATTTCTGCTTTCCGCGTCTGCGGAGCAAATAAAAAGCAGCGGCCGCAAAGATTACTGCCGCAGCCGGTAAAATCCAAAGCCCGGCGTTAAAGGAGTGGAAAACCAAAATGGAAGTCGGGCCGTCCGCGCCGCCGATGACGCCGGCCGACATGCCGTCCCTTCCGCTCATAAGCAAATTCATTCCAGTGTAAAGCAATACCACCGCACAAATGCCGATCAGCACCATAAAAACCCGTTTCATTAAAACGCCCCTCCGTTTCCATTTTCCGTATCATGCTAACCATTATAGAGGCATTTTCCGAAAAAAGCAAACAAAGGGGCCTGTCAAAGTTTATTTCATGTATTGGCTCATGTTAAATAAAGTTCTTCCAAATCTCGTTGCCGGTAGCGTAGGGCTTCACCTGTGCATAGGTCAGACTGAGCTTAACCAGGCGCTTTTCCGGTTTTGTAATCTGGAAAGCAAAGCCAACGTCGTATTTCGTGAAATAAATCGCGCCGGAATCCAGAGCGGACTTGATTACACTGGCCGTCACGGACGGGGCGATGTCGGAGCTTAACTGCTGCTTCGCAGCGGTTTCCAGCAGCTTGTAAAGCGCGTCGTTTTTCGTGATCAAGTCTTTCATTTCCAGCGCGGTGCCGGTTTTCAGGTTAATGTTCATTGCGCGGAGCGTATGGACGTTCTCTCCCTTGGAGGAAAGCTTCACGTATTCGTTGAACCCGAGGCTGAGGAAACCGGTCCCTTCATAGGTAACGTCGCTGTTTACCTTAACCGTGGTCTTTTCGGTTTTGGCTCCCGCACCCAAAGAATTGATGGTTTTCAGCGCGCTGGTTTTAATTGCCGTGTTTACCTTATCCGCGTTGCTGATTTTTCCGGACAGCACCGGATAGGTCGCGGAATAGGACATATTGCCGTTCTTGTAGCTGTATTTTTCATCCTTGACCGTATAGGTCCCGTTGTTTAATCCGGAAACCGCCTTGTTATTTTCCACCCTCGGGGCCTGGCTCGGTACGGTCGGCTTGCTGGAAGCCGCGGAAGAGGACGGAGCCGTGGAAGTCACGCCGCTTTGTCCCGCCCCTGAAACGGTCTGGCCGGAAGCACCGGACACATCGTTCTGGGTCGGGGAAGCCGGTCCTTTACAGGCCGACATGGCAAGTACCATGGCAAGTGCGCAGATCAGCGCCCATAATTTTTTCATGAATGATTCACTCCTTTTAAGTATTTCTGTTTCTTCTTAATATCGGCAAACCGATGCATGTCTCCGTATGCCGCAACGTATCCGGCAAAGCCCGGATACATACGAAATTTTCTAAAACATCTGCCAACGTTTCCTAATGCTACCATATCCGGCTCCAAAAATCAAATGACAAATGCGTTATGAAAATGACAGTAATCCGCATGTTTGTTACCTTTTGGAGAATATATTATACAGTATTTTCCACTTGAAACAAATTCATTCAGTGAAATGAAATAAATATCTGAAAATAAGAAAAGCGGAAGGCAAATGTCTTCCGCTTCGCAGTGGAGATACACGAATCCGACCGGTTTCAGGTCTCCTTGTTCCAGTAAAGATACTGGATGAGACTGTTCTGATATTTTTCGAGATCCGGAACCAGCACCGCCGTATTCGATTGTTGTATGGTAACTATCTGCGTTGTGTACAGTTCCTCCGAGGACCGGAAACAGCCGACCGGAAAGCTCCGGCATGCGTAAGCATCCGTCCCCAGCTTCAGCGCGGTTTCCGTATTCAGGCTGGTTTTGACAAAAGGCAGCAGTTTTTCTGTAAGCGAGGCCAGAGAGTGCGCATCCACTGATTCCAGCCTGCCGATGATCCCCGCCGCCGCCGCCTGAATTCGCTGCAGCCTTGACTCCTCCCCGCCGATCTGGCGGATACGGGAATAGTACAGCGCCTGCCTGCCGGAAAGGGTCCGGTCCCCCGCGCTGATCCCCCGCGCGGCGGGCTCGCCGGAATACCGGTTGACAAGGTCGGCCTCCTGTGCAGTCACGTTCACGGAAATCCCGCCCAAAGAGTCAACGGCCTTGACAAAGCCGTTGTAGTCGATCACCGCGTAATCATCCACATCGATTTTGAAATTCTGCTCGATCGTCTTTACGCTCAGTTCGGCGCCGCCAAGCTGATAAGCGGCATTCAGCCTGTTTTTCCCGTTCCCCGGGATCTCCACGTACAGGTCGCGCGAAAACGGCGTCAAAATCCACCGCTCGCTGCCTTTCCGGCGGTCGATGGAAAGAAGCATGATGCAGTCGCTGCGCCCGGCGCCGTCCCCGCCCGAGTCATCCACGCCCAGCACCAAAAGGTTGCGCACTTCGTCCTGATGATAAAGGCCGTTCACCAGAACCGGCTGCGCGTAAGAGGAGGAGAAGGCGTTGACCGACGATTCCCCGTTTCGAACGGTACCGACGGGCTTTAACAGCTTTGGCACAAACGTAATCCCCAGGACCAAAACAGCCAGGCAGGCGGCGCAGGCGGCAAGCGCCGGAAATCCGGACCGGCGTCTGTTCTGCGACGGCTTTCCGCTCATCACTTTATCCTTTAACTCTTCCCTCGCATGAATCCGGTTGACCGCGTCGATAAAATCCTCTGTTTTCATGATATCAGCTCCTCTCTCATCTGCAGCTTCAATTTCTCACGGCCCCGGTAAAGCGCCACCTTGACGGCATTTTCCTTCATCCCCAGGATGCCGGACATTTCTCTGATCTTATAGCCCTCAATATAATGAAGATACAAAACCGTTTTGTAGTTCGGCGGCAGCTCCATCAGCTGTTCCAGCACCTCGGTCTGCTCTGAGTTTTCGGCGTACTCACCGATTTCCTCCAGCGATACGGTCTTCCTGAAAAAGAAGCGCCTTCTTTTGTCCCGGCTGCCGTTTGTGGCCACCCGGATCAGCCACGCTTTTTCATGCTCCCCGCTGTGAAATTCGGGGTGCTTCTGCAAGTACTTCGCAAAGGTGTCCTGTACGACGTCCTCTGCGTCTTCCCGATTGCAGAGAATGACCATGCAGAGCTTGAACAGCATATTCCCGTATAGATCATATTTCTCAGACAGACGATCGTCCGGGCGCGTTCCCTGTTTCCCCATGGATTCATCTCCTTTCACGAATAACACGTTTATAGAACCCGAAAGGTTACAGCAAAAAAATAATAATGGAGCCTGTCAAAAACAGCCGCGGAACAATTCCGCGGCTGCCGGCATTTTATTCTGTTATCAGTTATCAGTATGCCTTGCCCCAGTAGACCATCGATGTCGCGGGCTTGCCACAGCAGACGCAGGTGTCGGACAGATGCTCCTGCTCGAACGGCATGCAGCGGGAAGAAACGCCCGCAACTTCCTTGAGCTTTTCTTCGCAGGCCGGGTCGCCGCACCACATGGCTTTGATAAAGCCCGGCCGATTGTCGGCAATATTTGTAAGCTCTTCCAGACTCCGGGCGGTATACGTCATGCTCTCGCGGCGGGCAAGCGCGTTTTCGTAAATTCCTTTGCGCACTTCCTCCAGCTGTTCCGCAATCGCGGCCTCCAGATTGTCCAGCGGCACGAAAATCTTCTCGCGGTCGCTGCGGCGGACCAGCACGCACTGATTCTTTTCAATATCCTTGGGTCCGATCTCCAGACGGAGCGGAACGCCCTTCATTTCATACTGCGCGAATTTCCAGCCGGGGGTATTGTCCGAATCGTCCACACGCACGCGGAAGCTCTTTTTTAGCCGCTCACGCAGCTCGCGCGCCTTTTCCAGCACACCGGGCTTATGCTGAGCGACGGGCAGAATAATCACCTGGATGGGCGCGACGGCGGGCGGGAGCACAAGGCCGTTGTTGTCGCCGTGCGTCATGATGATGCCGCCGATGATGCGGGTGCTCATCCCCCAGGAGGTCTGGAACGGATGGCAGATGGAATTATCCCTGCCCTGGAAGGTAATGTTGAACGCTTTTGCAAAGCCGTCCCCGAAGTAATGGCTGGTACCGGACTGAAGTGCCTTGCCGTCGTGCATCATTGCTTCTATGGTATAGGTGGCTACGGCGCCGGCAAATTTTTCCTTGTCGGTCTTGCGGCCCTTGATCACCGGAATGGCAAGATCGTTTTCACAGAAGTCGGCGTAAACCCGAAGCATCTGCTCCGTTTCCGCCTCGGCCTCCTGTGCGGTTTCGTGCATGGTATGGCCCTCCTGCCAGTGGAATTCCACGGAACGCAGGAACGGGCGCGTGGTTTTTTCCCAGCGCACAACGGAGCACCATTGATTGTAGAGCTTCGGCAGGTCGCGCCAGGAATGGATCACCTTGGCGTAATGGTCGCAGAACAGAGTTTCGGAGGTCGGGCGCACACACATTCTCTCCTGCAGCTTTTCGTCCCCCCCCATAGTGACCCAGGCGACCTCGGGAGCAAAGCCCTCCACATGTTCCTTTTCCTTATTCAGCAGGCTTTCGGGTATAAACATCGGCATGGAAACATTCTCGTGGCCGAGCTCCTTGAATCGTGTGTCAAGGATATGCTGTATATTTTCCCAGATAGCCCAGCCATACGGTTCAATGACCATGCAGCCGCGCACACTGGTGTAATCCATCAGCTCCGCTTTTTTGACAATATCGGTGTACCATCTGGCGAAATCCTCCTCCATAGGAGTGATCGCGTCTACCATCTTCTTCTGTTCCGCCATTGAAATCTCCTCAATTCTGTTTAGATTATACGGGATAAAGCAAACCCCCCGGCTCTTTGCAACGCCAAGGGGTTCATCGTCTTACTTCGTATCGTTATTCGTACCGCTGGTTTTATTGAGTATGACAATCACGGCATAAATCAAAATCATGACAATGAAAATACCGAGCATGCCTTTCCCCATCAGCTCAAACGATTTTCCGATATCGGCGTCGCTTACGTCGCCCATAAGACTTTTAAACAAAACCGCCATTGCGTTTAACTGCATCATATTAAATCATCCCCCAAATTCTTGCAAGATTCAGGATAATGCCTCCCGCAACTACCGATCCGATCTGGCCGGCTACGTTCGCGCCGACCGCGTGCATCAGGATGTGGTTCTGGTTGTCCTCTTTCAGAGCCATCTTCTGAATAACCCTCGCGGACATCGGGAACGCGGAAATTCCCGCGCCGCCGACCATCGGGTTGATCTTTTTATCCTTCGGCAGGAACAGGTTCAGGAATTTGGCAAAAACCACGCCGCCGATGGTGTCGAACACAAAGGCAAAAAGGCCCAGCGCCATAATGATCAGAGTGCCGAGGGTAAGGAACTGGTCCGCCCGCATCTGATAAGCAATGGTGATTCCCAAAAAGATGGTAATCAGGTTTGCAAGCGGTCCCTGAGCGGTCTGGGAAAGCGCTTCCAGCTTGCCGCATTCCCGGATGAGATTGCCGAACATCAAAAAGCCGACCAACGCAACGGAATCCGGCGCAACCAATCCCGCGATCAGCGTAACGATGATCGGGAACAGGATTTTCGTGGTTTTGGAAACCGCCTTCGGATTATAGGGCATATGGATCATCCGCTCATGCTTCGTCGTCACAAGTCGGATCGCCGCGGGCTGGATAATCGGCACCAGCGCCATATAAGAGTAAGCCGCCACCGCAATCGCGCCGATGTAATTGCTGTGGAGTACCTGTGAAACCAGAATGGAGGTTGGGCCGTCCGCCGCGCCGATCACTCCGGCGGCCATTGCGTCCTTCAGCGGGAACCCAAGCAGAACCGCCAGCCCGACGGTAAGGAAGATGCCGAACTGGGCCGCGCCGCCGAACAGCAGCATGCGCGGGTTGGAAAGCAGCGGGCCGAAATCAATCATCGCGCCGATTCCCACGAACAATAAAAGAGGGAAGGCTTCGGAAGCGACGATTCCCTTTTCAAACAGCCACTTCACAATGCCGGATTCCCCCACTACGCCGGGTAGCGGCAGGTTGACAAGAATTGCTCCGAATCCCATCGGTAAGAGCAGTGCCGGTTCAAAATCTTTTTCAATGGCAAGCCAGATCAGCAGCCCGCCGATCGCCCACATGACCAGCATCTTGGGGTTCTGAGCCATGTACTGAATGCCGTTTGTTAAAAAGCTGAATTCACTCAACGACTTTAACTCCCCTTCTGTTAAAAAATGCGAAACTTAAAATTATTATATCTGATGCGCGGTGCTATTTCAAGTAAAAGCACAATAAAATCACAGAAAAACAGAAAAAAATTAAAAAACCGCCATGCCTGCGCACAGCGGTTTCAGGAAGATGTGTCACTCAGACATTATCTTCAATGTACTTGACCAGTTCCCCAACGGTTTTGATGTTGTCAATTTCTTCATCGGGAACTTCGATTTCAAACTCGTCCTCGATGGACATCAATAGGTCGACTACATCCAAGGAATCGGCGCCCAGATCGTCAGCAATGCTTGTTTCTGGAGTGATAGAGTCCTCCTCAACGTCAAACTGTTCGCTGAGAATCGCCTTTACCTTCTCAAAAACCATGTCGTATCCTCCTTAAAAATCTTGATTACAAATTTTGAAACATCGGCACGCGGAAAACGTTATTGTTTATTGTGGACAAAAATATCTCTCGTGTGTTACAATTGCCACAGAAAAAACCACATAAATCGCTCCGGACACTGATTGTATAACCACATATTATTAGCAATCCATGACTTTGTCAATATTTTTTTAACCTTTTTTTCAGAAAGTAAGAGGAAAGAAAATGGCCGAGAATCATTTTGCCGTGATTGGGCATCCAATTGCGCACACCATGTCCCCGTTTATTCATGAAAGACTTTTTGCCCTGAGCGGGAAAGCCGGCCGCTACGGCGTCCTGGACATCGCGCCGGAGGAACTGCCCGGCCGGATGGAGCTGCTCCGTACCCTGAGCGGTTTCAACATCACCATTCCCCATAAGCAGTCGATTATTCCGCTGTTGGACGGACTGAATGAAAAATCGGAATTTTTTCATTCGGTCAACACCGTAAAAAACACGGACGGCCGTCTGACCGGCTTCACCACGGACGGTACGGGCTTCTGCAAGGCGCTGAAAGCCGGCGGCGCGTTTTTGGGCGGCCGCACGGTCGTGCTCGGCGCGGGCGGCGCGGGCAGGGTGCTGGCGTTTGAAGCGGCCCTTGCCGGCGGCAGCGTGACCGTGGCCGTGCGCCCGCACGGGCTGGCGGCGGCGGAAAAGCTTTGCGCGGATATCCGCGCAAAAGCAGCGGGCGCACAAGCGGATTTCTGCCTGTTGGAAGACATCGGCGGTAAAATCGATTTGCTGGCCAACGCCACGCCGGTCGGCATGTTCCCCCGCACCGGGGAATGCCCTGTGCGGGAGGAAATCATCCGGAAAGCCGCTTGTGTTTTCGACGCGGTATACAACCCGAACGAAACGCTTCTGATCCGAACCGCGCGTAAAAACGGCGTGCGGACCGTCGGCGGGATGAGCATGCTGGTCTGGCAGGCGGCGGCGGCGCACGAAATCTGGTACGGGGCAAGCTTTGCCGCGGACGATATTCGGGCGCTCTGCGCCGACGCCGTGGCGGAAATGAAAAGGAAATTCGGCAATATCGTTTTATGCGGCTATATGGGCAGCGGAAAGACCTGCGTGGGAAACCGCCTTGCCCGGATTACGGGCCGCGGCTTTGTGGATATGGACCGCTATATCGAGCAGAAGGAAGGCATGGCGGTTGCGGAAATTTTCTCCTCGCGGGGAGAAGCCGCCTTCCGCGCGATGGAGCGGGAAGCCGCCAAAGAGCTGTCCCTGAAAAGCGGCCTGATCATCGCCACGGGGGGCGGGACGCTGATGGACCCCGAAAACACGGCCGCTCTGAAAGGAAACGGCGTGATCGTACTGCTGGACGCTTCGGTCGAGGCTATCCGGCAGCGCCTTTCCGGCAACTCCACCCGCCCGCTGCTCAACGGGCCCGAACGGGAGGAAACGCTGCGCCGCCTTTACAGCGAGCGGACGGACAGGTACCGCGCCGCGGCGGATTTCGCGGTGGACGCGGACGGCGGGGTGGAAACGGTTGCGGAAAAAATCCGGGAGACGATAAAAATCCCGCTCATTCCAAACGAATAAGCGGGACCCTGTTATTTATCCTGAAGCGTCATGTCGGCGTAGGTTCGGTAAGCGTCCTTTCCGCTGTTCTTCGCGGCATACATAGCCGCGTCGGCCTTCGCAAACAGCTCGTTGTAGTTTTTTCCGTCGTCCGGGTAAAACGCGACCCCTATGCTGCCGGAAACCCTGAGTTGCGCGGCGTCCTGAGAATGGGCGTTGCGGAAGATCGTCTGCAGCACATTGGCTTTCCGTCTGACATCCTTACGGGAAATATCCATCAGAAACACAACAAACTCGTCTCCCCCGATCCTGCCGATAATGTCGTCTTCGCGGAATTTTTTCTTGATTTGGGAAGCAATATCGACAATCACTTCATCCCCTACCAGGTGGCCCAGATTGTCGTTTACATTCTTAAAATTATCGATATCGATGGTAAACAGAGCGTGACGGCTGCCCGGAGAGCTTTGGTCGATTGCCTTGTCGATCAGCGCGTTGGTGGTCATCCGGTTGTAAAGACCGGTCAGCTGATCGTGCTCCGCCTTCTCCTTTAAGCTGATCGTTTCCCGTTTCTGTCTGTCGACATCGGAAATAAAGGCGATCATTCGAATCGGTTCCTGCTGCTCGTCGCGGATCACCGTGCTGCGCAGCCGGTACCACCGGTAATTGCCGTTGACATCCTTAAAACGGTACTCGGGGCTTCCGGGACTGCTCCCATTTAAAAAATCGTAGATATCGTTCAGGATGCGCGGCTTGTCGTCGTCAAAAATAATATCCGAATGGTAGAGCTGGTCCAGAAGACCGTCCGCACTTACTTCAATGCCGAACTTTTCTTTGAACGGGGGCGAACAGTAAAGCTCCTGCGTCTTGAAATTATAGTCGCAGATCGGGTCGGCCGCCTGTTCCATGATGATACGGTAGCGTTCCTCGCTGACGGCAAGCTCACGCTTGGCCTTTTTTATGATTTCAAGCTGTTCCCTTTCCCGCTTGATGGAATGCCTTCTCTTGGTAATATCCTCCAATACGCCGCAAAAATACTCGGAACCATCCCCCGCCGTCATAAGACGCAAACAGCAGATGGTCCAGATATAGTCCCCGTCTTTCCGAACCAGTTTCAGCTCCAGCTCGGCAAGGCC
>UREO01000091.1 GCA_900546895.1 uncultured Oscillospiraceae bacterium | reverse complement strand
CGTTCAGCCACAGCGAACGGCTGGAAAAGCACATCCGTTTCCTGTATTCCCACGGCAGCATGTACCTGCGCATCAATTCCAACCTGCTGTACCACGGGTGCATCCCGCTCCGGGAGGACAGCAGCCTCGATTCCGTCCATTTTTACGGCCGCGACCATTCCGGGCGCGAATATCTGGAATTCCTGGACGGCATGGTGCGCACCGCCTATTTCGCGCCGTCCGGTTCCCCGGAGCGCGAAAACGCGCGCGACCTGATGTGGTACCTTTGGAGCGGAGCGAGATCGCCCCTGTTCGGAAAAGCGAAGATGGCCACGTTCGAGCGCTATTTTATCGACGCCCCCGAAACGCACCGGGAAAAAATGAATCCCTACTATACGCATATCGAGCACCGCTCCACCTGCGAAATGCTGTTACGGGAGTTCGGCCTTGACCCGTCCTCGTCTCACATCATTAACGGCCACGTCCCCGTGAAAGCGGGGGAAGTGCCGGTCAAGGGCGAGGGCCTTCTGTTTATGATCGACGGCGGCATCTCCAAGTCCTACCAGTCCCAGACCGGGATCGGGGGCTACACCTTCATTGCGAATTCCCGCTATCTGGCGCTGGCGGAGCACAAGCCGCTGAAATCCGGCTGCACCGTGTGCGAAACCTCCCCGAAGGTCATGGTGGTGGAGGCAATCAAGCAGCGCGTCACCGTGGAGGACACCGACAACGGTGCCGAGCTCAGCCGCCAGATCGAGGAGTTGACCGCGCTGCTGCAGGCTTACCGCAGCGGTACCATCAAGGAAAAATAAATCGACTAAGGAATTGAAAACGATTCATGGATCATCAACTGCAGAAAATCGTACAGCCGCTGCTCTCGTGGTACGACGCGAACGCGCGCGTTCTTCCGTGGCGCGACAACCCCACACCCTACCGGGTTTGGGTCTCGGAAATCATGCTCCAGCAGACGCGGGTGGAAGCGGTAAAGCCCTACTTTGAACGCTTTACTTCGGAGCTTCCTTCTGTCGCCGCGCTTGCCGCCGCGCCGGAAGAGCAGCTTATGAAGCTGTGGGAGGGTTTGGGCTACTACAGCCGCGCCCGTAACCTGCAAAAGGCGGCGCGCGCCGTTGTGGAACAGTACGGCGGCGTTTTGCCCGAACAGCCGGAAGAGCTTCTGCTCCTGCCCGGAATCGGGGAGTACACCGCGGGCGCCGTCGCGTCCATTGCCTACGGCAAACCGGCACCGGCGGTGGACGGCAACGTCCTGCGCGTTCTGTCGCGCGTGACCGCCAGCCGGGAACCCATCGGCGACCTTTCGGTCAAGCGCGGTTTCGCCGACCGGCTGCGGGAAATTTATCCCGCCGGGCGCGCCGGCACTTTTACCCAGTCGCTAATGGAGCTGGGCGCGATCGTCTGCGTGCCGAACGCCGCGCCGAAATGCGAAGAATGCCCCCTGTCCGCCCTCTGCGCGGCACACGCGCAGGGCATTGAGCAGGAGCTGCCGGTGAAGGCGGAAAAAAAGAAGCGGACCGTTGAGGAAAAGACCGTCTTTCTGATCCTCTGCGGTGAGAAAGCCGCACTGCGCAAACGGCCGGAAAAGGGCCTGCTGGCAGGGCTTTGGGAATTTCCCAACACCCCCGGCAGACTTTCTCCACAGCAGGCGGCGGATTGGTTGAAAACTTTGGGCGTTTCCCCCTTAAAAACGGAGCGCCTTCCCGCGTCGAAGCATATTTTCACGCACAGGGAGTGGCACATGACGAATTACCTCGTTACAGTAGAAAACACCGCAGCCGGCGACGCCACACCGGACGGCGGCCTTGTCTGGGCGGACCGTGAGGAGCTGGCTCAAACCTATACGCTGCCGACCGCCTTTCAGGGCTGCCTGCGGCAGTTTCTTTCCCGAAGCTGAAAAGCCCCGGAAACGGAAAAGACCGCCAATCCGGATGGCTCCGGTCTGACGGTCTTCCTATTCGTAAGTTGTACTGCGTAAAAAATATCCGAGAACGGTAGTAGTATAGCATAATTTTTTTGAATTAACAATGAATAAATTGTGAACATTTCGACTTTTTCTTCGCGTTTTGCAAATTAAGGCAATTCCATTTTGATTTGCGAAACAAAACGCAACCCTGTTGCAGAATCAACCGGAAAAGCTGTAGGCAGTATTTGGTGTTAAAAAGGAGAATAAAATGAAAGCTTTAATTACGGGGGCTAGCTCCGGCATGGGCCGGGATATGGCAAGAATTTTGAGCGACAGGGGCTGCGACCTGATTCTGGTCGCCCGCCGGAGAGACCGGCTGGAACAGCTCGCAGCCGCGCTGAAAACCCATACTCAAATTATCTGCGCAGACCTTTCCGTGGAGTCGGAGTGCACAGCGCTTTACGAACAGGTCAGGAGCGAAAACATCGATATCCTAATCAACAACGCAGGGCTGGGCGTTTTCGGCGCGTTCGACACAACCGACCTGAAAAAAGAGCTGCGGATGATCGACACCAATATCCGCGCAGTGCATATCCTGACCAAGCTTTTCCTCAAGGATTTCAAGGCGAAAAACGCAGGCTATATCATGAACGTCGCCTCTTCCGCCGCGTTTCAGCCGGGCCCGCTGCTCTCCTCCTATTATGCCTCCAAGGCGTATGTCCTGCGCCTGACTCAAGCCGTTTACGAGGAGCTGCGCCGCAGCGGCAGCCGCGTGCATATCTGCGCGCTCTGCCCCGGGCCGGTCCGCACGGAATTCGATTCGGTCGCCGACGTAAAATTCAGCGTAAAGGGGCTGGAAAGCCGGGTTGTCGCGGAATACGCCCTCCGGAAAATGTTTGCGGGAAAGCTCGTGATCGTCCCCGGCACGCTGATGAAATGCACCCGTTTCTTCGGCAGATTCCTTCCCGAAAAACCGATGCTCAGAATCGCCTACCATATGCAGAAGCGGAAAACCGGCGAAAAATAAACGGAACCCCCGGCGCCTTCGTACCAAACGGAGCCGCCGGGGGCTTTTTATGTTCAGTGGATATCCAGCAGCTTTTCAATCGCGTATGCCACGCCGTCCTCTTCGTTGGTCAGCGTCACGTAATCGGCGATTTGGCGGACGGACTCGTGGCCGTTGCCCATCGCTACGCCGCAGCCGGCGAATTTCAGCATCTGCAGGTCGTTGCGCTCGTCGCCGAAAGCCATGACCTGCTCGGGGGAAATAGAAAGCATCGTGCAAAGGTGGCTCAGCGCGTCCCCCTTACTGGTAGCGGCGGCGTTGATTTCCAGATTATTCCCGAAGGAAGCCGTAAGGGTATATTCCATTTTTTGCGTCAGCTTTTCCACCAGCTCCCGGCGAACGTCTTCCGCCATGAAGGGAATATTGATCTTTTCAAGGCACAGACCTTTTTTCTTTAAAAATCCGGGAAGGTCTTCCACAAAGGTCTGATATTTCAGAATCATATCCCGCAGGACCGGCGGGTAGTCGCGAAAGGTGGAAAGCAAACCGTAGTGCTTTTTATCAATATAGGAATGCCCCGCCGCGTAAGCTTCCACCATCACGTCATAGGGCATCAAAAAATCAATGATCCAGTCGCTTTCCTCCGTCGTCATTTGGTTCGTGTAAATCAGTTTGTCCTTTTCCAGATCCACGGCGGCGGCGCCGTTGGACGTAATGGCGTACCGGATGGAACCGACATCAAGCATTTCCTTCGGAATCATATTACGCATGCGGCCCGTAGCCGGCACAAGCTCAATTCCCCGCGCGGCGGCGGCTCTCAGTATCCGAACGGTTTTGGGTGACACGGTTTTATCCGTTTTCAAAACGGTTCCGTCCATGTCGAGTGCGATCAGTTTGATGTCCAAAATTGATTTCCTCCTCAGGTATTCTTTGCTTCTATTATAACATGCTTAGACGCTCCGGGTGAGCATCTCGCCATTTTATTCCGGAAAAGTCCAATTTTTGTGTTAATTCACCAATTTAATTATGGAAATTTTTATATATTTGGCCTTTTATTTTCGTCAGGGTGTATGTTATAATGTACTCGTATACCGTAATTTTTTAATAAATTTATTAAAATCGGGAAGTGATTTATAATTAGAAATAAGAGTGGGAGTTTGGTTCGTTCATCCCCGGTTTCCTCCGTCAGCTTTTTGAGGGACGCTTTAAAAAGCATCTTCTTCTGGGTGCCGCCACTTCTGTTTCTTTTCTGATTGTAAAATTATCCGGCAGTTACGACCATTTGGCAGTTGTGTATGTTCTTGCGGTTGTGCTGGTTTCAAGATTCAACACGGACTATCTGTGGGGAATCCTTGCGGCAATCGCCGGTGTGATTGGCACAAACTACTACTTTACCTATCCTTATCACGCATTTAATTTTACCATTTCCGGTTATCCTGTTATCTTTATCAGTATGCTTGCCGTGTCGATCGTCACCAGTGCGATTTCTACTGCCGTTGGGGGGAACTGAGTCCGATGATTAACAAAGCGACCGTTTTGATTGTGGAGGATGAAGCGCCAATCTGCAATTTCCTCTCCACGATCTTGACCGCAAATGATTACCGTACTCTGAAAGCCGAAAACGGCACCTGTGCCATTTCCATGATCTCTTCCCACTGCCCCGACGTCGTCCTTCTGGACCTGGGACTGCCGGACATAGACGGTCTTGAGGTTTTGAAAGCGGTCAGAAACTGGTCGGGTATTCCGATCATCGTTGTCTCCGCTCGGGGAAACGAAACGGAAAAGGTCGAAGCGCTTGACTTGGGCGCGGACGACTATATTACTAAACCCTTTGGCACATCCGAGCTGCTGGCCCGCATCCGCACCGCTATCCGCCACAGCATCAAAATGGAGACCGGCGAAGATTTTCCCGGCGGCCTGTTCACGAAAGGCGGCCTGACTATTGACTTTGACAAACATATGGTCACCGTAGACGGAACGGATATCCATCTGACCCAGATCGAGTTCAGGAACATCGCTCTGCTGGCCAAGCATGCGGGCAGCGTGCTGACCTATGCTTTCATCATCAATCAGGTGTGGGGGCATTTTGCGCAAAGCGACCGGCAGATCCTGCGCGTAAATATGGCAAACATCCGCCGCAAAATCGAACAGAATCCCGCCGAACCCAAGTACATATTAACGGAGATCGGCGTCGGCTACCGCATGAGCGGCGAGCCATAGCACAGCTCAAAATGCTTCTTTGCCTTTTTTCCACGGGATTTTATAAATTTTATCGTTATTTTTTTAACACTTGGCTCGAATTTTCGTCTCTAAGAGAAATTGGAAATAATTTACAGCTTATTTAAAGTCGTGAGTAGAAACGCCCCATTTTGTAAATTCTAATATTATATCTGGAGGGATTGTCATGAAAAAGGGTAATAAAATCAGCATCCTCGGCGCTGGAAACGTAGGCGCCACAATCGCATATACGCTCACTCTGGACGGAATGGCGTCCGAAATCGTTCTGGTGGACATCAACCAGAACAAAGCGAAGGGCGAGGCCATGGACATTATCCAGGGAACCGCGCTGTGCCCGCCGGTAAACATTTACGCCGGCGATTACCCGGATCTCAAGGATTCCGACATCGTCATCGTGACATTGGGCGGCGCGCGCAAACCCGGACAGTCCAGAATCGACCTTGCGCAGGGCAACGTCAACATCATCAAGAGTGTCATGCCCCAGGCCGTGCGCTATGCGCCAGACGCAATTTATGTCGTAGTCAGCAACCCGGTGGACATCGTCACCTACACGATCCTGAAAACAACGGGCCTGCCGGAATCGCACGTTTTCGGCTCTGGTACGCTGCTTGATTCCAGCCGCCTGCGCGAGAGTCTCGCGCGTACGCTCGAAATCAGCCCGAAAAATATCCATGCTTATATGTTCGGCGAGCACGGCGATTCTTCCATGGTGCCGTGGTCCCTCACCAGCGTCGGCGGCATCCCGCTGAAAACCTATTTGAACAGTATGAGTGACAGGAACCCCGGTTTCAAAGAGCTGGACCTTACGGCAATTGAAACCGAAGTTCACACCTCCGGCGCACAGGTCATCAGCCTGAAGGGCGCGACCTACTACGCGATCGCGCTGTCCGCGCGCCGTATCTGCGAGTGCATTCTCCGCGATACGAACACCGTCACCACTCTTTCCGGCATGATCCACGGCGCCTACGGCATTGACGACATCTGTCTCAGCCTTCCGTTCGTCCTCGACTGCCACGGCATCAGCGGCATGAAGGCGCCCGAGCTGACCGCCGAGGAGCAGGAAAAACTGCTGGCCAGCGCTAATATTCTGAAGAGTACCATCGCTTCTCTCGATATTTAATTTGAAAGGATGTATATAAATGGATTACGCAAAGGAATCGCTCAGACTTCACCGCGAATGGAAAGGCAAGATTGAGGTCGTCTGCCGCGCGCCGCTGAACACACGCGACGATCTGTCGCTCGCTTACACCCCCGGCGTTGCCCAGCCTTGCCTTGAAATTCAAAAGGATGTCAACCAAAGTTACGAACTGACCCGCCGCTCCAACCTTGTGGCGGTTGTCACCGACGGCACCGCGGTGCTCGGACTCGGCGACATCGGCCCGGAAGCAGGCATGCCGGTTATGGAGGGCAAATGCGCCCTGTTTAAGGCTTTCGGCGACGTGGACGCGATTCCGCTTTGCGTCCGTTCCAAGGAAGTGGACGACATCGTCAACACCGTCCGCCTGCTCGCGGGCAGCTTCGGCGGCGTCAATCTAGAGGATATTTCCGCACCCCGCTGTTTTGAAATCGAAAGAAAATTAAAAGAGTGCTGCGATATTCCGATTTTCCACGACGACCAGCACGGCACCGCGGTTGTTACCCTTGCCGCCATGCTCAACGCGCTGAAGCTCACCGGAAAGAAGCTTGACGAAATCCGGGTCGTTACCAGCGGCGCGGGCGCGGCGGGAATCGCCATTATCAAGCTGCTGATCGCGCTCGGTCTGAAAGACGTTATCATGTGCGACCGCCGCGGCGCAATTTATGAAGGCCGCGATGGCCTCAACGCCGAAAAGAAGGAAATGGCCGCCATTACCAACCACAGTAAGCGCAGCGGCAGCCTTGCGGACGTGCTCAAGGGCGCGGATGTGTTTATCGGCGTTTCCGCTCCCGGCTGTGTGACCCAGGAAATGGTCAGGAGCATGGACAAAGACCCCATCCTGTTTCCGATGGCGAACCCGACTCCGGAAATCATGCCTGACCTGGCTCTCGCAGCAGGCGCCGCGGTGGTCGGTACCGGCCGCAGCGATTTCCCGAACCAGATCAATAACGTTCTGGCTTTCCCCGGCATTTTTCGCGGGGCGCTGGATGTCCGTGCAAGCGATATCAACGATGAGATGAAGATTGCCGCAGCTTACGCGATCGCGGGCTTCGTCACTGAAGACAAGCTTTCTGCGGAATTTATTATTCCGAGCGCGCTCGACCGCAGCGTGGCCGCCGCTGTTGCGAAGGCCGTTGCGGAAGCCGCCCGTAAAACCGGCGTGGCAAGAATCTGATATCCCGTTCGCCAAAAGTCCTTTCTCTTTTTAGAGAAAGGGCTTTTTTGAGGTTTAGACGAAGATTCACTCGTCCGGCTGACTCCCTCAGTCAGGCTGCTCCTGCCAGCTCCCTCTATGAGGGAGCCTAAAAAGATCGAACCCCTGCCTCCCTCCATGAGGGAGGTGTCGCGCCCGGCGAGACGGAAGGAGTCCCGGGGCAATCCGCTCCCGATTTAACGTAAGCCAATTGGAAGCGTCGCCGTAGGCGCTTCCCGACCGGCAGGTCTGCTTGCTGACCGCATGGTCCGGAGGGGGGCACCACGGCGTTTTTGCGCCAAAAAAGAGGTTAAGGATTTTTTCCTTAACCTCTTATACATATACAGACCTTACTGCCCACATGGACAGTATGCAAGATGCATGGCGCTAATTCCAATATATCGCGCGAACCACGATTGTTCGTACTGTATAACTATTATTTAGTATATCCCGAAACTTTAATTTTGTCAACCTTTTTTCGCGTTTATTTAAAATTTATTTTCTAACCGATTCCAAAAGCGCCGGGAGCCGTGTTCTTCAGCCGCTCCACCAACGCCGTCGATTTCTCTTTATCCGCGCCCATAGCCGAAACGTAAATCTTGATTTTCGGTTCCGTCCCGCTGGGGCGTACCGTCAGCTTGCTCCCGTTTTCCAGCCGGTATTCCAGCACGTTGGATTTCGGCAGCGAAATATCGCTCATGGTGCCGCCGTCACACCTCTTTGAGGTTTTGTAGTCGCTCCATCCGGCGACGCTGCATCCGGCGACCTCCTTCGGTGCGTTTGCGCGCAGGTTCTCCATGATGCGGTCCATCCGGATCATCCCGTCCTCGCCCTCAAAGCCGAAGCTGATCTGGCTGTTTTCGTAGTAGCCGTATTTTTGATAAAGCGCGTCCATTGCGTCCACAAGGGTCATGCCCTTTTTACGGTAATCGTAAGCCATCTGGCAGATCAGCATGCTGGCGTCCACAGCGTCCTTGTCGCGGACATACCCGCCGGAAAGATAGCCGTAGCTCTCCTCAAAACCGAAAATATAGCGGTCGGCTTCCCCGTTCTCTTCCAGCAGGGCAATCTGGTCTCCGATGTATTTGAACCCGGTCAGCACGTGCCGCAGCTCGATTCCGTAATTCTTTGCGACAGCCGCCGTCATGTCGGTACTGACAATAGTGGTCACCGCCACGGGATTTTTCGGCATAGTGCCGTTCTGAAGGCGGCCGCGGGCGATAAAGTCGAGCAGAAGCACACCCACCTCATTGCCGCTCATCAGGATAAATTTGCCGTGCTGGTTAACGGCGATCCCGCAGCGGTCACAGTCCGGGTCGGTGGCAAGCAGCAGGTCCGGCTGTACCTTCTCGCAAAGATCAAGCCCTTTTTGCAGCGCCTCTTTGATTTCCGGGTTTGGAAACGGGCAGGTGGCAAAGGTCCCGTCCGGGAATTCCTGCTCCGGCACAACGGTGACGTCCTTCACGCCGATTTTGTCCAGAATCCGGGTAACGCAGACGCGCCCCGTCCCGTTCAGCGGCGTGTAGACCACCTTCAGCCCCTCGCATTTTTCCGTAAAGACCCGCTGTTTCATGACTTCTTCCAGGAAGGAATCAATCACTTCGTCCAAAATATAGCTGACGGTCCCCGCTTTTACGGCATCGTCGAAATTTACGCGCTTCACGTCGTCGAAAATATCAAGGCTGTTGATCTCCCTTAAAACCTCGTCCGCCATTTCAAGGGTAATCTGGCAGCCGTCGCTGCCGTAAGCCTTGTACCCGTTGTACTTGGCGGGGTTGTGGCTGGCGGTAATGCAGATACCCGCGTCGCAGTGCAGATAACGCACCGCGTAAGAAAGCGTCGGGGTCGGGGAAAGCCACGGATAAATATGCGCCTGAATCCCGTTCGCGGCAAGCACCGCAGCGCTTTCGCGCGCAAAAACGTCCGATTTAATGCGGCTGTCGTACGCGATGGCCACGGACGGCGAATTTCCGTGCTTGTTCAGATAATTGGCAAGGCCCTGCGTCGCCTTGCGGACGGTATAAACATTCATCCGGTTGGTGCCCGCGCCGATCACGCCGCGCAGGCCTCCGGTGCCAAATTCCAGATTACGGTAGAAACGGTCGTTGATCTCTTCGGGCTGATTCTGAATTTTTTTCAGTTCTTCGGTTAAATCCGGGTCGTCCAGCTTCCTATTGAGCCATCTTTCATATTCCGTCATGAAAAACCTTCCTTTCCAAATATAGAAACTCCAGCACTCGTTTTTATCATTTCATAATTCTCATTAAGATTACCATTTGTTCCGAAAAGAGTCAATCAGATTTTCACGATATTGGTGACAATGCCATTTTCCGTAATATCCAGAATTCCGTAAGTACCCCGGCTCCCGTTCAGGC
>UREO01000090.1 GCA_900546895.1 uncultured Oscillospiraceae bacterium | reverse complement strand
CTACACCGTCTAATTCGTCGGCAGCGTCAGATGTGTATAAGAGACAGCCGCAGGACGGCCGTATCAATTACCGGATCGGCGGCAAGGATATTGACATGAGAATTTCCGTCCTGCCCTGTGTATTCGGCGAAAAAGTGGTCATCCGTATCACGACCGCGCTCAGCTTCTCCCTTGTGAAGGAGGAGATCGGCTTTCTGCCGGAGAATCTTGAAAAATTCAACTCCCTGCTGAAAAACAATCACGGCATCCTCCTGCTGACCGGTCCCACCGGAAGCGGAAAATCCACCACCCTTTACACCGCGCTGAAAGAAATCATGCGCGAGGATATCAACATTGTCACCGTCGAAAATCCTGTGGAAATGATGATCCCGAACATCACGCAGGTGGATATCAACGCAAAGGCGGGCCTGACCTTTTCCGCCGTGCTGCGCTCGATTCTGCGCCAGGACCCCGACGTCGTCATGATCGGAGAAATCCGCGACACGGAGACCGCGGAAATTGCCAGCAGCGTCGCCATCACCGGGCATCTGGTTCTCTCCACGCTGCACACCTACGACGCCCCCAGTTCCATTATCCGCCTGATCGACATGGGCGTGGAGCCCTACATGGTGTCCTCCTCCGTACTGGGCATCATCGCGCAGCGGCTGGTGCGCACCCTCTGCCCCCACTGTAAAGAGGAATATCCTGCGGAAGAAAACGAGCTGGAGCTTTTGGGGCTGCCCAAGGGCACCCGGCAGAAGCTGTACCGGGCAAAGGGCTGCAGCTTCTGCAGCGGCAGGGGCTACCGGGGCAGAACCGCCATTCATGAGATCATGCCGGTTTCCACCGGAATCAAAGCCTGCATCAACAACGGAAAAAGCACGGACCAGATCCGGGAAACCGCCGTTCATGAGGGCATGATCACGCTCGACGAAAATATCAGGAGAATCGTAATAGAGGGAAAAACCTCCGTACAGGAAATGCTGGAAGTTTACTCCCTGCAAATGTGAGGCTTGCTAGTATGGATTTTTTACAAATCGTTTCGGACGGCGTTGCAAGACACGCTTCGGACATTCACCTGTCCGCCAATAACCGTCCCGCTTACCGCATCAACGGCAAAATGCATTTTCTCGACGTTCCCGCGCTGACACAGGAAGAGGCGGACGGCATGATCCGCCAGTGCCTTCCCCACGAAAAATACGAAGAATTTCGAAAAACCGGCGATATGGACGCTTCCGCGGAAATCAGCGGGTGCGGGCGGTTCCGTATCAACGCGTTTCGTCAGGTCCGCGGCGATACGCTGGTCATGCGCATTATTAACGCCGCGACGCCGGAGATTTCAGAGCTGCGCCTTCCGGCTTCTATCAGCCGGGTCCTGGAACTGCAGGACGGCCTGGTGCTGGTGACCGGCCCGACCGGAAGCGGAAAATCGACCACGCTGGCGGCCATCATCAACGAATTCAATAAAAACCGGCACTGCCACATCATTACAATCGAAGACCCGATCGAATATCTGCACACCCCGAAAAACAGCATTATCAACCAGAGGGAAATCGGGGCGGACAGCGTCTCGTACGCGCGGGCGCTGAAAGCCGCTCTGCGCGAGGACCCGGACATCATTCTGGTCGGTGAGATGCGCGACCTGGAATCGATCTCGATTGCCGTAACCGCGGCGGAAACCGGACATCTGGTACTCTCCACTCTGCACACGATCGGGGCCGCCAAAACCATCGACCGGCTGATCGACGTGTTTCCTCCCCCGCAGCAGCAGCAGATCCGCACACAGCTTTCCCTGGTGCTGAAAAGCGTCATTTCCCAGCGCCTGCTGCCCACTGCCGACGGCAGGGGCCGCGTCGGTGCCTTTGAAATGATGTTTATCAACTCCGCAATCAGCAACCTGATCCGCGAGGGCAGAACGGCCAACATTTCCCAGTCCATCCAGACCGGGATCAGTCAGGGAATGATTCCGCTGGAGCGCAGCGTCGACGACCTGCTGCGGCGGGGAATCATCACGAGCGGCACCGCCGGGGAATTCGGCTTTGATGCCGTCACGCGAAATTCATGACATTAAGAGGGGATTTTATTGCGGTATCAATATACGGCGGTTGACCATAAAAATAAAAAATCCCGCGGCTTTCTCAACGCCGACAGCAAGGCCGACGCGATCGCCCGGCTGCAGAGCGAAGGACTGACCGCGCTTTCTCTGACGGGCGGCGAGGGCAAAGCAGAAGCGGAGCCCACCTCTATCTGGGAGATGGAAATCACCGGCTCCGACATTCATAAGGCGAAAATCAAAAAGAAAAAGCTTCTCACCATCATGAACCAGATGGGAATTATGATGAAGGCCGGAGTATCCCTTTCCATGGCCATGGAGGTGCTGATCAGTGGGGAAAAGGATAAAAAGGTCAAACGGATTCTGGAGGAAATGAACCGGGACCTGTACACCGGCATTCCGATTTCCGAGGCCATGGCAAAATTCAGGGCTTTTCCGAAAATCATCACCAACATCATCCAGTCCGGCGAAACGAACGGCCGGCTGGACACCGCGTTTGAACGCTGCGCGAAAATTCTGGACAAGGAAATCGTACTGACCGCCAAGCTGAAAGGCGCGACCGGATACCCGATTTTCCTTCTGTGCCTCACCCTGCTGCTGATGATCGTGATGAACGCGTTCGTGCTTCCGAATTTCGCGAATATCTTCCGGGAATTCAACACCGACCTGCCGGCCATTACGAGATTCGTCATGTCTTTTTCCTCGTTTATCATGGCGAGATGGTATCTGGTCCTGCTGGTAGTCTTTGTTTTCGTATTTTCCTTTATAATGTTGAAAAGGAAATCCGCTTTGTTTTCCACCGCGGTGGACAGGCTGATCCTACGGATTCCGGCGGTCGGGCCGCTGCTGCGCCGGTCCTATATCGCCCGGCTGTGCCGCATTATGTCTTCCCTGGTGGAATCCGGGGTGGACATTGTAAAGTCCCTTGAAATTTCGCGCGACGTGATTCCGAACCTCTTTATGAAGGGGCAGCTGACACAGATCATTTCCGAGGTGAAATTCGGCTCCGCCATCAACGCTTCCATGGCAAAATTCCCGATTTTCGACGCACTTCTCGTCTCCATGATCAAAGTCGGCGAAGAATCCGGGATGCTTTTTGAAACACTGGACAAGATGGCGTCCATGTACGAAGAGGAGACGGACGAAGCCACCAAACGGCTGACCAGCGCTCTGGAACCGGCGATGACGATTATTATCGCCGTCATTGTCGGCACCGTGGTGATTTCCATCGTCATTCCCATGTTCAGTATGTACAGCGTCATCTCCGGCGGATAAAGCCGGCAAACAACTGTCGGCGGGGTATTCCCCGCCGATGTCTTTGAAAATTTGCTGTTTTGTAAAAATACCGCCGTTTACTGTTTAAACATGCCCTGTACGTCGTCAAACATGCCGTTTACCGCGTGCATGGCTTTATTGGCGTTGCGTCTGAGCTTGCGGTTGTTTTTCATCATTTTGCTGCCCATAGAGGCAACTGCGATGCCGGCGACCATCCCGGTGCCGACTCCCCTTACAAATCCCATCGTCTCTTTATACATAACGTAAAACCTCCCGACTGAAAATATAGAACCTGGACCTTTCAATATCATCCCCTCTTTCTTTCCGTTTATATTTGAAAATTACTGCCAAATTTTTTGAATAAAGGAGTCTCCCATGCCAACACTGAACATTGTTATGGTCGAACCGGAAATCCCGCAAAACACCGGCAACGTTGCCCGCACCTGCGCCGCAACCGGAGCAAGGCTGCATCTTGTCGGGCCGATGGGCTTTCAGATTGACGACAGAAAGCTGAAACGCGCCGGGCTGGATTACTGGCACCTGCTGGATATCACCTGTTACAATAGCCTTTCCGATTTTTTCAGTAAAAATTCGGGTAATTTTTACTTCTTTTCAACAAAGGCCCAGCACATCCATTCGGACATCCGGTACCCCGACAACTGCTACCTCTTTTTCGGCAAAGAAACGGCCGGACTGCCCGAAAAGCTGCTGTACGAAAACCCCGACCGCTGCGTCCGCATCCCGATGATCGACAATGCTGACGCGCGCAGTTTAAACCTGTCCAATTCCGTGGCGGTAGGCGTTTACGAGGTGCTGCGGCAATGGGGGTATCCGGAACTTTTATGCAAAGGGCAATTAAGGAAATATCAATGGTGATACTTTTTTAACAAAGTTTCCGGAAAAGGCCGATTCGCACCGCAATATGCTTGAATTTATCGACGGATTATTGTATAATAGCGGAGGTAAATCGTATTTTCTGTTATCATAATATAAAGGAGTGCTATGCATGAATTATCTCGACAAGAAAACTGTGGAGGACATTGACGTTGCCGGAAAACGGGTATTGGTCCGCTGCGACTTCAATGTCCCGTTCGATGCGGAAGGCAATATCACTGATCCGAAGCGTATTAATGAGGCGCTGAAGACCATTCGGTATTTAATCGGCCACAAGGCAAAGGTAATCCTCTGCTCCCATCTGGGCCGCCCGAAGGGCGAATTCAACATGAAATACTCCCTCGCACCTGTTGCCAAATACCTTTCCAAGGTCCTTGGTCAGGATGTAAAGATGGCTTCCGACGTCATCGGCGACAGCGCAAAAAGCATAGCCGCCTCCTTGAAAGACGGAGAAGTGGAACTGATCGAAAACGTCCGCTTCCATAAAGAAGAAGAAAAGAACGATCCTGAATTTTCAAAGCAGCTCGCCTCTCTGGCGGAAATCTACGTAAACGACGCGTTCGGCACCGCGCACAGGGCCCACGCTTCCACAGCGGGCGTAGCGGCGTACCTTCCCGCGGTCTGCGGCTACCTGATCCAGAAGGAAATCACCATTATGGGCGGCGCGCTCAGCAACCCGAAGCGTCCGTTCGTCGCCATTCTGGGCGGCGCGAAGGTTTCCGACAAAATCGGCGTAATCACAAACCTGCTGGAAAAGGTCGACACCCTCATCATCGGCGGAGGCATGGCCTACACCTTTATGAACGCGCTGGGCTACGCCATCGGCACTTCCATCTGCGAAAACGACAAGGTCGAGCTCGCGAAGGACATGATGGCGAAGGCAAAAGAAAAGGGCGTTAAATTCCTGATCCCGATCGACAACGTAGTCGCCACGGAATACAAACCCGACGCCGAGCATAAGATCGTCGATTCCGACCAGATTCCGGAAGGCTGGATGGGCCTTGACATCGGGCCGAAAACCTCCGCTCTGTTCTCCGAGGCCATTCAGGGCTCCGGCACAGTCGTGTGGAACGGACCGATGGGCGTTTCTGAATGGGACAACTTCGCCGCCGGCACGGTCGCGGTTGCGAAGGCGGTCGCAAACAGCGGCGCGATTTCCATCATCGGCGGCGGCGATTCCGCGGCTGCGGTTGAAAAGCTCGGCTTTGCCGATAAGATGACCCATATTTCCACCGGCGGCGGCGCTTCCCTTGAGTTCCTGGAAGGCCTTGAGCTGCCCGGCATCGCCTGCCTGAACGACAAATAAATAAAAAACAAGCATTTGCTTGTACGTGAAATGCGGCAGCCTGTCTGCCGCATTTATAACAAAATAGGAAAGAATTTAAAAGGAGATATGCTTTATGAACAAAAAGCTGAGAAAAGCAGTCATCGCCGGCAACTGGAAAATGAACAAAACCCCTGCCGAGGCAATCGAACTGATCAATGCCATTAAGCCTCTGGTAAAAGACGCGGACTGCGGCGTTGTCGCATGCGTGCCCTATATCGACCTTGCCGCCGCGCTGGAAGCCGCGAAGGGCTCCAACATCGGCATCGGCGCCCAGAACTGCCATTGGGAAAAAAGCGGCGCCTTCACCGGGGAAATTTCCGCGGACATGCTGGTTTCCACAGGCGTGCAGTACGTGATCATCGGCCACAGCGAGCGCAGAACCTATTTCGGTGAAACAGACGTCACCGTAAACAAGCGCGTCCGCGCGGCGCTGGACAGCGGGCTTTCCGTCATCCTGTGCGTGGGCGAATATCTGGAGCAGCGCGAACAGGGCATCACCGACGAACTGGTCGCCATGCAGACCAAAATCGATCTCGACGGCGTCAGCAAGGACGAGCTGAAAAAGATTATTATCGCGTATGAGCCGATCTGGGCCATCGGCACCGGCAAAACAGCGACTGCACAGCAGGCCAACGAAGTCTGCGCCGTCATCCGCGCAACCGTTGCGAAGCTGTACGACGCGGCTAGCGCCGACGCGATTACCATTCAGTACGGTGGTTCCATGAACGCCAAAAACGCTGCGGAGCTGCTCGACCAGCCCGACGTGGACGGCGGCCTGATCGGCGGCGCTTCCTTAAAGCCGGCCGACTTTGCAGAGATCGTAAAGGCTGCAAGCAGGTAAAAAAACTCCGAAAGGCAGGTTGGTCAAAAACATGAAAAAACCTTTAATACTGATGATACTCGACGGTTTTGGAATTGCCGGAGAGAGCGGCAACGCGATCAAAGCGGCGCACACACCCAACATAGACCGTCTCTTTGCAAATAACCCAATCACGCAGATCGGTGCCTCCGGCCTTGACGTCGGTCTTCCGGACGGCCAGATGGGAAACTCCGAAGTCGGTCATACCAACATCGGAGCGGGCCGCATTGTTTATCAGGAACTGACAAGGATTACAAAATCCGTTCAGGACGGCGATTTTTTTGAAAATCCCGCCTTTCTTGCCGCCGCGGACAACGCGGCAAAAAACGGCGGTGCCCTGCACCTGATCGGCCTGCTTTCCGCAGGCGGCGTGCACAGTCACAACCGGCACCTTTACGCGCTGGTCGAGCTGGCCAAAAGGCGCGGCTGCAAAAAGGTCTATGTTCACGCCCTGCTGGACGGCCGCGACGTTCCCCCGGATTCCGGAAAGGGTTATGTCGCCGAATGCGCCGAAAAGCTGAAGGAAATCGGCGTTGGTGAAATCGCCACCGTGATGGGCCGCTACTATGCAATGGACCGTGACAACCGCTGGGAGCGCGTAGAAAAAGCATACGCCGCCATGGTGTACGGTGAGGGAATCCAGTGTGACGACCCGGTTCAGGCTGTTGAGGATTCCTATCAGAAGAAAGTAACCGACGAATTCGTCGTTCCCACCGTCTGCGCAAAGGGCGCCGCCGTCAAAGCGAACGATTCCGTTATTTTCTTCAATTTCCGGCCCGACCGTGCCCGCGAAATCACGCGCACCTTTGTTGATCCGGACTTTCAGGGCTTTGAGCGCAAAAACGGGTTCTTCCCCCTCACCTACGTCTGTATGACGCAGTATGACGCTACCATGCCCAACGTTCTGGTCGCCTTTAAGCCCCAGTCGCTGAAAAACACCTTCGGCGAATATATTTCCGATAAGGGAATGACCCAGCTGCGGATCGCCGAAACGGAAAAATACGCCCACGTCACCTTCTTTTTCAACGGCGGTGTGGAAAAACAGTATCCGGGCGAAGACCGCGTCCTGATCCACTCCCCCAAGGTCGCAACCTACGACCTGCAGCCCGAAATGAGCGCGTATGAGGTCACGGACGCCTTGGTGGAACGCATCAAAAGCGGAAAATACGACGTCATTATCCTGAACTTTGCCAACTGCGACATGGTGGGCCATACCGGAATTTTCAGCGCCGCTAAGGCGGCGGTGGAAGCGGTCGATGCCTGCGTAGGCAGAGTGGTCCACGCCATTTCCGAAATGGACGGCGTCGCTCTGATTACGGCCGACCACGGCAACGCCGACAAAATGTACGAAGAAGACGGTTCTCCCTTTACCGCGCACACGACAAATCCCGTCCCGTTCTGTGTGGCAGGTTATCCGTGCAAGCTTCGCTCCGGCGGAAGGCTGGCGGACATTGCCCCAACCATGCTCAAAATTCTGGATCTTCCCCAGCCGCCGGAAATGGACGGCGTCAGCATCATCGAATAATAAAGGAGCTGTTGCAAAACGGCCTCAACGAAAAGCAGTATCTAAAAAATACGTCTTGATTGGGCTTTTAAAGTCGATTCAAGACGTATTTTTTATGTTTCAGACTATTGATTTGTGCAATGGGAATTCGTTTTGCAACAGCCCCTTTTTTATGCTTATTCAGCCGTATGAATCTCCTCCGCACAGAAAAAGATAACAATGATGTTAACCTCGTTGCAATAGCACGGAAAAGATGATAAAATAATGGAATCCCGTAAACCAAGGGGTGACTGAACGATTGCTTAAAAAAATAACGGCAGCCTTGCTCTGCCTGACAATATTGTTTTCTTTTTCCGGATGCGGAAAAAACGAACCGAAAAACGCGAATAAAAAATTTAACTACTATCTTGACTCCGAACCGAAAACACTGGACCCCCAGATCGCATCGGACAGTGCCGCCACGGTGGCGGTCGAAGCACTGTTTGAGGGATTGGTGCGCCTTGGCGCGGACAATCGCCCTTACCCGGGCGTTGCGGAAAAATGGGTCGGCAGCGAGAACGATACGGTATTTACCTTCACCCTGCGCGGCAACGCCAAATGGTCGGACAAGGAAAAAACGCCCGTCACCGCAAACGATTTCGTCTATGCATTCCGGCGCGCGCTTTCTCCGCAGACCGGATCGCCGACCTGCTCCCGTATGTTCTGCATTCAAAACGCCAGAGAAGTAAACGCCGGAACGGTACCCGCCGACCAGCTTGGGGTAACCGCCCCGGATGCCCGTACGCTGGTGGTACGGCTTAACTATTCCTATCCGGACTTTCCCGCCATCACCGCGGCGCCCGTCTTTATGCCCTGCAACCAAAAATTTTTTGAAAGCACTTCGGGACGCTACGGTCTGGAAATAAAATACCTGATTGGAAACGGCCCCTTTGAAATAGACGGCAAGTACGGATGGTCCCACGGCCAGTACCTCAACCTTGTCCGTTCCGACACCTATTCCGGAAAGCAAAAGCCGCTGCCGTCCAGTTTGAAATTCACCGTGCAAAACGAGGATAACGCGATTACCGACCCGGTCGACGCGCTGAAAAGCGGTACTGTGGACGCGATTTCCGTTTCCGGCAGTCAGGCCGCTGCGGCGCAAGCGCAGGGCTGCACCATTACCTCCTTTGAAGATACAACCTGGGGCCTCTGCTTCAATACGCAGTCGGAACTAATGAAAAGCAAAAATATCCGGCGGGCTTTCATCCAGGCTTTTGACCGGGCAAAGGTGCTGCAGCACCTGCCGAAAAATATGTCCGCCGCAAACGATATCATTCCCCCGTCCACCGCCCTGCTGGGCAAGCCTTACCGCAGTCTTGCCGGCGGCGGCTCCTATTTTTTAAAGCAGGACAAAACCGCAGCGGCTCTTCTGGCCGCGGGGCTGAACGAACTTTCGCTTTCAGAGCTGAAAAGCGTGACCGTCATCTGTCCCGACGACGCCAACGTTAAGCTGATGCTCAACGAAATGATTGCATCCTGGAACGTTCAGTTCCACAATTACTTCAATATGGAGCCGCTTTCCAAAGACCAGCTCGCTTCCCGTATTCAATCGGGAGACTATCAGGTTGCGCTGTGCCCTGTCCAGCCGGCCAGCGACGGCCCGCTTTCCGTTCTGTCCCTGTTTAAAAGCAGCGAGAAGAACAATCCCGCCAAATGGAAGGACTCCTCTTTCGACGCCATGCTGGACAGCGCGGAGAAAAGCGGAGGAGCAAATTCCGCCGCGATTTTCGCAAACGCCGAAAAGTATTTGAATGAACAGGGCGTGTTCTATCCCCTGTACTATGAAAAGCACTACTACGCCTCTGCAAAGGGCGTAACCGGGGTCGTTTTCCACCCTTACGGCGCAGGGGTGGATTTCATCCGGGCCGGAAAGGAATAATGCCCCACCCCCACATAGAAAAGGCTCAATGTCAATAGTTGGGGTAACCCCAAACGGAAAGAGGAATAGAGTGGCG
>UREO01000089.1 GCA_900546895.1 uncultured Oscillospiraceae bacterium | reverse complement strand
CATGCTCCTGAAAGCATGGGGAATTCTGTGTCTATCAAAGGGCAGGGAACTTTATTTTGCTCTCTTTTCCTTTACGGCAGCCTGTGCGGCAGCCAGACGTGCGATCGGCACGCGGAACGGTGAGCAGGATACGTAGTTCAGACCGACGTTGTGGCAGAACTCGACGGAAGTCGGGTCGCCGCCGTGCTCGCCGCAGATGCCGAGGTGGATCTCGGGTCTGGTCTTACGGCCAAGCTCAACCGCCATCTTCACCAGCTTGCCTACGCCGTTCTGGTCAAGGTGGGCAAACGGATCGGACTCGTAAATCTTGTTCTCATAGTAGTAGTTCAGGAACTTACCGGCGTCGTCACGGCTGAACCCAAAGGTCATCTGGGTCAGGTCGTTGGTGCCGAAGCTGAAGAACTCCGCTTCCTTGGCAATTTCGTCTGCGGTCAGGGCGGCGCGCGGAATCTCGATCATGGTGCCGACCTCGTATCTGAGGGATATGCCGGCTTCCTTAATGATCTTATCGGCGGTCTCTGTAACAACATCCTTTACGAACTTCAGCTCTTTCTCCTCGCCCACCAGCGGAATCATGATGCGCGGCTCGGTTTTGAACTCAGGATGCTTCTTATTGACTGCAATTGCGGCGTTGATAACGGCCGTTGTCTGCATTCTGGCGATTTCCGGATAAGAAACGGCAAGACGGCAGCCGCGGTGGCCCATCATCGGGTTGAACTCGTGCAGGCTTGCAATCACGTTCTTCAGGTCTGCGACGGTAATGTTCAGCTCGCCGGCGATTTCCTTGATGTCCTCTTCCTTGGTCGGCAGGAACTCGTGGAGAGGCGGATCAAGGAAGCGGATGATGACCGGACGGCCTTCCATCACTTCGTAGATGCCTTCAAAGTCGCCCTGCTGGAACGGGGTGAGCTTGACCAGCGCCTTTTCACGCTCCTCGGTGGTCTTGGCAACGATCATTTCACGCATTGCCTTAATGCGCTGACCCTCAAAGAACATGTGCTCGGTACGGCAGAGGCCGATGCCCTGCGCGCCGAAATCACGGCCCTGTTTCGCGTCCTTTGGTGTGTCGGCGTTGGTGTAAACCTCTAGCTTGCGAACAGCGTCGGCCCACTTCATGAAGCGGTCGAAATCGCCGGAAATGCTGGCGGCAACAGTCGGAATCGCTTCCGCGTAGATGTTGCCGGTGGAACCGTCGATGGAAATATAGTCGCCCTCTTTCACGGTCTGGCCCGCGAGGGTAAATTGCTTTGCGTCGTAATCGACAACGATTTCGCCGCAGCCGGATACACAGCAGGTACCCATACCGCGCGCAACAACCGCCGCGTGGGAGGTCATGCCGCCGCGTACGGTGAGGATCCCCTGTGCGACCGCCATGCCTTCGATATCTTCCGGAGAGGTCTCCAGACGGACAAGAACAACCTTCTCGCCCCTATCGTGCCATTCCTTCGCGTCCTCCGCGGAAAATACGACCCTGCCGCAGGCAGCGCCCGGGGAAGCCGCAAGTCCCTTGCCGATTGCCTTTGCCTTTTTAATGGCGGCAGCGTCGAACTGGGGATGGAGCAGGGAGTCGAGCTGTTTCGGCTCCACTCTCAGCACTGCCTCTTCTTCGGTGATCATTCCTTCGTCAACCAGATCGACGGCTACTTTCAGGGCCGCGGCCGCGGTTCTCTTGCCGTTTCTGGTCTGGAGCATGTAGAGCTTGCCGTTTTCAATGGTGAACTCCATGTCCTGCATATCGGTATAATGTTTTTCAAGGTTGTTTGCAATCTCAGCGAACTGATTGTAAACTTCCGGCATATCCTGCTGGAGGTGGCTGATCGGGAACGGGGTGCGGATACCGGCGACAACATCTTCGCCCTGTGCGTTAATGAGGTACTCGCCGAAAAGAGCCTTTTCACCCGTAGCCGGGTTGCGGGTGAACGCAACGCCCGTACCGGACTTGTCTCCGGAGTTGCCGAACACCATCGCCTGCACGCTAACGGCGGTGCCCCAGTCGTAGGGGATTTCGTTCATGCGGCGGTATACGTTCGCGCGGGGGTTGTCCCAGGAACGGAATACGGCTTTGACGGCTTCCATCAGCTGAACCTTCGGGTCGGTCGGGAAGTCTTCGCCTTTCTGAGCTTTATAGAAAGCCTTGAATTTTTTAACAAGGTCCTTCATATCGTCCGCGTCAAGCTCAGTATCCATCTTAACGCCTTTTTCCTGCTTCTTCGCCTCAATGATCTTTTCAAACTCTGTTTTGGAAAGCTCCATAACAACATCGGAGAACATCTGCACAAAGCGGCGGTAAGAGTCATAAGCAAAGCGCGGGCTGTTCGTCAGCTTTGCAAGTCCTTCCACAACGGTGTCGTTCAGGCCGAGGTTCAGGATGGTGTCCATCATCCCCGGCATGGAAGCACGGGCGCCGGAACGTACGGAAACCAGCAGCGGGTTTTCCGGATCGGCGAACTTTTTGCCGCAGACCTTTTCCATTTTCGCGAGGTATTCATAAATTTCAGCCTGAATATCGGCGTTGATTTCGCGGCCGTCCTTATAGTATTGCGTACAGGCTTCGGTGGAAATCGTAAAGCCCTGGGGAACAGGCATCCCAAGAACGGTCATCTCGGCTAAGTTGGCGCCTTTGCCCCCGAGAAGCTCTCTCATTTTCCCATTGCCTTCGGAGAAAAGGTAAACGTACTTGTGGCTCATTAACAGTACCTCCTAATTAAATGTTGGTTTTTACGAGCTATATTAATTTGTAATTTTGTAAATAGTCGCTCAAACTGTATTATAGCAAAAAGAGTTGGAAATTACTATATGTTTTTTTATAAAAGCGCCTGATATTTCAAATTATATTTTGTAAAAACAGAGTATCTTTCACAAATCATCTTCAAAAGTTGATTTATATCTTGAAAATTCTGATTCTTATGAGATAATAGAGATAACTTTAAAATGTGTTTTTATGCTCAAGCGCTAACGCTATAGATAATCACGGAGGAAACAACATGCCAGAGGAATGCTGTGCAGTAATTCTTGCCGCCGGCGAGGGGAAACGGATGAAATCCAACCGCCCCAAAGTGCTTTCACCGGTACTTTTCAAGCCGATGCTGCAATGGGTGATTGATTCCGCGCACGGCGCGGGAGTTTCCGGTATCTGTGTAGTCACCGGCTATATGCACGAGGAGGTCGAGCGGTACCTTTCCCATCTGAACGGAAACGGTGCCTTTGCCCCGATTTCCCACGTTCTTCAGCCCGAGCGCAAGGGCACCGGCCACGCCGTCATGATGGCCGGGAGCTTTCTGCGCGGCCACCGCGGGGAAAATGTTTTGATTTTAAATGGAGACGCCCCGTTTGTGGGTTCCTCTGTGATCGGCGAAGCGCTGAAGGACCACGTTGAGAACGGCAACGCGGTTACCGTCATTTCCGCCGTTCTGGACGACCCCACCGGGTACGGCCGCATTGTGCGCGACCCGGAAACCCACCTTATCAGCGCGATTGTGGAGCAGAAGGACGCTGACTTCGCAACCCTTTCCATCTGTGAAATCAACTCCGGCGCATACTGGTTCCGTGTGGACGACCTTCTGGATATTCTTTCCAAGATTCAGAACAATAATGCGCAGGGTGAATATTATCTGACCGACGCGGTCAAACTGCTGATTGAAAACGGCAAAAATGCCGGAGCCCACACCACCGGTAACGCAAATGCCGTACTGGGCGCGAACGACTGCCTGCAGCTCAACGCGCTGAACTCCGTCGCCCGCGACGAAATTCTTTCCCGCCATATGCGCAACGGAGTGGAAATTCCGTGCCGCGACGGCGTGATGATCGGTCCGGACGTGGTTATCGGCAGCGATACCTGTATCTTACCCGGCACCATTTTGCGCGGAGCAACCGTGGTCGGCTGCAACTGCACTGTGGGGCCGCATTCTTTTTTATCGGACTGCCGGGTGGGGGACGGCGTGCAGTTGATTTCCGTACAGTGTGAAAACTGCGTGATTCCATCAAACAAGGCCGTTGCGCCTTTTTCTGTTATTAACCAGAATATAGTTTGAGTCAACAGAATACAGGGGGATATGCAAATGAACTTTCATGGCAAGGATATCAAAATTTTTGCTGCCAACGCCAACCAGCGCGTAGCAAAACAGATTTCAGAGTGTCTGGGCCTTCCGATGGGCAAAAATGAGGTTTCCACCTTCAGCGACGGTGAAATATCGCTGTCTCTTTTTGAATCGGTCCGCGGTTCCGACTGCTTTATTGTTCAGTCGACCTGCGCCCCGGTCAACAACAACCTGATGGAGCTGCTCATTATGATCGACGCGATGAAACGCGCTTCCGCGGCGCGCATCACCGCCGTCATGCCGTACTTCGGCTACGCCCGTCAGGACCGAAAGGCAAAAGCCCGCGACCCGATTTCGGCAAAGCTCTGCGCCGACCTGATCACCACCGCCGGCGCCGACCGGGTACTGACCATGGATCTTCACGCAGCCCAGATTCAGGGCTTCTTCAATATTCCCGTAGATCATCTTCTCGGCGCGCCGATTCTCTCCTCTTTCCTGAAAGAGCGCATCGGCGACGAAACCGACGATTACGTGATCGTATCCCCCGACCTGGGCTCCGTTACCCGCGCGCGCAATTTCGCCGCCCGTATCGGCTGCCCGCTCGCGATTGTGGACAAGCGCCGCCAGAAGGCCAACGTGTGCGAGGTCATGAACATCATCGGCGACGTAAAAGGCAAGAAGGTCGTGCTTGTCGACGATATGATCGACACCGCCGGAACCCTCTGCAACGCGGCCCGCGCCATCATGGACAAGGGTGCGAAGGAGGTCAACGCCTGCGCGACCCATGCGGTCCTTTCCGGCCCGGCCATCGAGCGGATTAAGGAAAGTCCCATCAAAGAGCTCGTCCTGCTCGACACCATCCCCCTCGCTCCCGAAAAGCGTCTGGACAACTTTACGATCCTGCCCGTCGCCCCGCTGTTCGCGGAGGCAATCGAGAGGATTTACGAAGACAAGCCCGTTTCCCCCATGTTTGTCTGATTCCCTGATTATCTAATAAAAATGCAATATCAGGCAGGGTAGAGCAATCTATCCCGCCATGTTGCTTACCCCTGCCCTGAATCGGGCGGGGTACCGGCGGAAGGGCTTTCCGCAGCGGCTTCTTTCGGTGCAGACCTGATTCAGGACAGGAAAAATGAATAAGGGGGTGCCGGAGGAAAGCGGAAATTCCCCCGCCATCAGATTTGAGGTTACGGAACATGTTTAAAAACATCTTTGCAAGAAGCGCCGGGCCGGCCGGCCCGGTCGAATACATTGTCGCCGGTCTGGGCAACCCCGGCGGCAAATACGAGGGCACGCGCCACAACGCGGGCTTTATGGCGCTTGACTATATTGCGGAGAAGGCCGGGGCGCGGGTCGACCGTATCCGGTTCAAGGGGCTGACCGGCACCGCCGTGATCGGCGGGAAAAAGGTGCTTCTGCTCAAGCCCTCCACCTATATGAACCTGAGCGGCCAGAGCGTGACCGAGGCCATGGCCTTTTACAAGCTGCCCCCGGAAAAGGTGATCGTCCTTTTCGATGACGTTTCGCTGGAGCCGGGCCGCATGCGCATCCGCATGAAGGGCAGCGACGGCGGCCAGAACGGTATGAAAAACATCATCTATCTGAGCGGGAGCGACCACTTCCCGCGCATCAAGCTCGGCACGGGCGCAAAGCCGAACCCCCAGTGGGACCTTGCCGACTGGGTACTTTCCAAATTGACGGAAGCGGACAGAAAAGCGCTGTACGAGGCGATTGACCACGCCAACTCCTCTGTGGAGCTGATGGTGCAGGGAGACGCCGCCGAAGCGATGAACAAATATAATTCCTAACGAACGCATATAATAAAGAAGCAATGAAAAGAATGGAAAAGCGTAATTTTCCGATTCCTTCAGAATAAGGGAGATTTCATGAAATTTCTCACCAATGCAATCAGCGGCCTCAAGGAGTTTCAGGAGCTTGAAGCCGCCGTCAAAACTTCTGCGCTGCCGGCGGCAGTGACCGGGCTTTCCGGAATCCATAAAGCAAATATCATCTACTCGCTCTGCGTAAAATCAAAACGCAGGGCTTTTGTTGTTGCCGGTGACGAAAACGAGGCCCAGCGCCTGTGCGACGACCTTACCGCCATGGGCATGAAGCCGCTGTTTTACCCCGTGCGCGACTTCAATTTCCGCGACACCGCCGGCAGCAGCCACGAGTACGAGCATCAGCGCCTGCAGGTGCTGGAGCAGACGCTGAACGGAACGTGCGACGCGGTCGTCTGCTGTATGGACGCGGCGCTCCAGTACACCATCCCCCCCGCCGAGCTGAAAAAACGCACCGTCACCCTGAAGGCGGGCGATACCGTCTCTATGGAGCAGGTGCTTGCCGCCCTGACCGCCTGCGGGTATGAACGCGCCGTTCAGGTGGACGGCACGGGCCAGTTCTCCCAGCGCGGCGGTATCCTGGACATTTTCACCCCGGACGCACCCAACCCGGCGCGCGTGGAGTTCTGGGGCGACGAAATCGACACGATTTCGCTGTTCGACCTGGAAACCCAGCGCCGCACGGAAACCGCGGAGCAGCTCGTCATCGCCCCCGCGGTGGAAGCGCTGATCGACAACCCGGGGCTTCTCGCGGACAAGATCATGAAACACGCGTCCACCCTGCGCGGAAAGGCGGCTCCCGCCGCCAAAACCGTTTTGACGGAGCAGGCGGAAAAGCTGGAAAACGGCGTCCGCATCGGATGCGCGGATAAGTATATCTCCCTGCTGTACAGTACCACGGCGACCCTGTTCGACTATATGGACCCCGGCACCCTGCTGTTCGTCAGCGAGCCGGTCAAATCCAAGGAACGGATGCGCAGCACGCTTTGGCAGTGGGGCGAGGACGTCAAAGAGCTTCTTCAGGAGGGCACGCTCTGCCGCGGGCTTGACACCTTCAGCGGGGATTGGCCGTACGCGCTCAACCTGTTCGAGCGGCGCGGGGCGGTCTATCTGGACACCTTTGTGCGCGGCAGCTACGAAACGCCGGTACGTACCCTGATCGGGATGACCGTACGCCAGCTTTCCGTATGGGGCGGCAGCACCCAGCTTTTGAGCGAAGACGTGCAGAACATGATGGCGACCAAATGGGCCTGTGTGGTACTCGCCGGGAGCGAGCGCAGCGCGCGAACCACCGCCGCCGATCTGCAGGCGGCCGGGCTGCCCGCGGGTTACGTGGAAAACCCGGAAACCGTCCAGCGCGGGACTGTTGTGGTCACCACCGGGGCGCTTTCCGCCGGGCTGGAATACCCCGGCGCGTTTTTCGGCCTGATCACCCACGGCCGCCTGATCACCGCGCCCGCCAAAAAGGCCAAGCGAAGCAAGAACAGCCAGGAAATCTATAGCCTTGCGGAGCTGACTCCCGGCGACTACGTGGTGCATGCATCCCACGGTATCGGCGTGTTCGAGGGCATCCACAAGCTCGACATGCACGGCATTGTCAAGGATTATATCAAGCTGCGGTACGCCAGGAACGACACCCTGTACGTCCCCGTCACCCAGCTGGACATGGTTTCCAAATACATCGGCCCGCGCGAGGACGCGACCGTCAAGCTGCACCGTCTGGGCGGCGCGGAATGGCAGAAGGCCAAGGCGAGGGTCCGCGCGGCGGTCAAGGATATGGCGAAGGAGCTGATGAAGCTCTACGCCGAACGCATGCAGGCACAGGGACACGCCTTCCCGCAGGATAATGAGTGGCAGCGCGATTTTGAAGCGCATTTTGAATACGACGAAACGGAGGCACAGCTCCGCTGTATCGACGAGATCAAGAGCGATATGGAGCGGGAAGCCCCCATGGACCGGCTTCTGTGCGGGGACGTGGGCTTCGGAAAAACGGAGGTCGCCCTGCGCGCCGCATTCAAGTGCATCACCGATTCCAAGCAGTGCGCCATGCTCGTGCCCACCACCATCCTCGCATGGCAGCACTTCCAGACCATCACCAAGCGCATAGAGGGCTTCCCGGTCCGGATCGAGTTGCTATCCCGCTTTCGCACACCCAAGCAGCAGGAGGAAATCCTGCGGCGGTTGAAGCGCGGGGAGATCGATATGGTGGTCGGCACGCACCGCCTTGTCTCCAAGGACGTGAAATTCCGCGACCTGGGACTGGTCATCATCGACGAGGAGCAGCGCTTCGGCGTCGCGCAAAAGGAAAAGCTCAAGGCGCTGTGTAAAAATGTGGACGTCCTCACCCTTTCGGCAACGCCGATTCCGCGCACGCTGAACATGGCGCTGTCCGGCATCCGCGACATGAGCCTGATCGAGGAGGCACCGCACGACCGCCACCCGGTGCAGACCTATGTGCTTGAGCACGACAGCGGCCTGATCAACGAAGCCATCCGGCGCGAGCTGCGGCGCGGCGGGCAGGTTTACTACCTGCACAACGACGTCGCCACCATTGAGCGCACCGCCGCCCGCCTGCAGGCGCAGATTCCGGAGGCGCGCATCGGCTTCGGCCACGGCAAAATGAACGAGCAGGAGCTTTCCGAGGTCTGGCGCCGTCTGATCGAGCACGAAATCGACGTGCTCGTCTGCACGACGATTATTGAAACCGGCGTGGACGTGCCCAACGCCAACACGCTGATTATCGAAAACGCGGACCGGATGGGCCTTTCCCAGCTTCATCAGATTCGGGGCCGCGTGGGGCGGTCCAGCCGCCGCGCTTACGCTTATCTGACCTTTACGCCCAACAAGGTGCTGACGGAAATCGCTCAGAAGCGGCTTTCCGCCATCCGCGAATTCACGGAATTCGGCTCCGGCTTCAAAATCGCCATGCGCGACCTTGAAATCCGCGGCGCCGGGAACATTCTGGGCGGCGAGCAGCACGGCCATATGGAAGCCGTCGGCTACGACATGTACCTGCACCTGCTGGCGGAGGCAATCAGCCGCGAAAAGGGCGAAACCCCGCCCGAGTATGACCGGGAATGCCTTGTGGATATGCAGATTCAGGCGCATATTCCGGAAAGCTACATTTCCAACCTCAGCCAGCGGCTGGAGATTTACCGCCGCATCGCGGACATCCGCACCCGCGAAGACGCGCTCGACGTGACCGACGAGCTGATCGACCGCTTCGGCGACCCGCCGGAAAGCGTGAACGGCCTGATCGAGGTCGCGCTCCTGCGCAATCTTGCTTCCCAGCTGGGGATTTATGAGATTAAACAGCAGAACGACGTTCTGCTCCTTTATAAGACAAACATCGACATGAAGCAGGTCGGTTCCCTCATTTCCTCCATGCGTTCCCGCGTGATGCTGAACGCCGGAGCGAAACCGTACATCAGCGTCAAAATCCTTCCGGGCGCCACCCCTCTGGACACCCTGACCGAAATTCTCAACACGATCAGCGAATAACGTCATACCGCGCAAAAACTCACCGGTTTCCACCAAGGTTTCACACAACCTTCACAAAATCACCGGGCGGCGTACTGGACAAGCCGGACGGATAAGAGTATAATGATTTGGTGAAACTTGAATCAGATCTTGTTGACAGACGAGGCCCCGGCACCTGTTCAAATTTGGCTGCGCACAAGCGCATGGAGGTAGTTATGTTAAAGAAGTCGAAAAAGGTGGTCGCCGCAGTACTGGCCGTTGCCATGATAGCGGGCATGACCGCGTGTAAAAGCGACAAAAGCTGGGCGATGAAAAACGACAGTTTGACCGCTCCCATCGGAGTATATATCTATAATCTGTATTATGCTTACCAGAATGCGCAAGCCCTGGCGACGGACACGTCGAAGCCGCTTTTGGAACAGAAGATCGACGGCAAGGACGCGGAAGCCTATATCAAAGAAAAAGCGCTGAATTCCACAAAGATGCTCTTTGTGATGAACGATAAAATGAAGGAGCTCGGCCTTTCCCTGACCGCGGACGAAACGAAAGCCATCAGCTCCAGCACCTGTCTCTTATACACATCTCCGAGCCCACGAGACATGCGCAGATC